>JAGCFU010000064.1 GCA_017649945.1 Bacteroidales bacterium
ATCCTTCTGCTGATTTTCACCGCGTTTATATATGTAATATTCACTTTTAACATCAATTTCGACTTCTTGAAAAAGAAAGAAAGACCTGAAACGAATGATGATAACGAGGAGAATGAAACTACGGAATCAGAGGAGGAGGAAGAGGAGGAAGAAGATAATGAGGATAATAAGGATAATAAGGATGAGGATGAGGATGAAAATGAAGAAGAGGAGAAACAAACTCCGGAAAAGCCTGCAAAGGTCCATCAGACACAGTATCTTGACGATGATGAAGACATCACAGGCAATACGGAAAAGCCGATTGAAAACAAACCTATAGAGACAAAGCCTGAAACAGCTGCTGAAAAAACCGACGAGTTGGAAATCGAGGTCGCTGACCCGACAAAAGAGAAACAAGTCAATAAAAACGGCGAGCATTTCGGCCTTGACACTTTGTTCGACCCGAAGCTGGAACTGTCATCGTTCAAGCTGCCTACTTTAGACCTGCTCAAGGACTATGGCGAAGACAATTCGCTTGTCGACAAGGACGAACTTGAGGCAAACAAGAAACGCATTGTAGAGACACTGTCAAATTACTCCATTGAGATTGACAAAATCAAAGCTACAATCGGTCCTACCGTCACGTTGTATGAGATTGTCCCTGCCGCCGGTGTGCGTATCTCTAAGATTAAAGGTCTTCAGGACGATATCGCGCTTAGTTTGGCTGCTTTGGGAATCCGTATCATAGCGCCTATCCCGGGCAGAGGCACCGTGGGTATCGAAGTCCCTAACAAGAAACCGCAGACTGTCTCGATGCGTTCCATCATCGGGTCAGAGAAATTCCAGAAATGCGGCTATGCGCTGCCATTCGGCATCGGCAAGACCATCTCCAACGAGAGTTACGTTGCCGATCTCACCAAGATGCCACACATACTGATGGCTGGTGCTACCGGACAAGGTAAGTCAGTGGGACTCAACGCTATAATAGCGTCGCTCCTCTACAGCAAACATCCTGCTGAGCTGAAATTCATCCTCGTCGACCCTAAGAAAGTCGAGTTGAGTCTTTACAGAAAGATTGAAAATCACTATCTTGCTAAGCTCCCCGACTCAGAAGACGCCATCATCACCGACGTCCGCAAAGTTGTGCGCACACTCAACTCACTGTGCATCGAGATGGACAACCGTTACGAGCTCTTGAAAGACGCAGGAGTGCGTAACATCAAGGAATACAACGAGAAATTCACCAGCCGCAAGCTAAACCCTTACGACGGACACCGCTTCTTACCTTATATAGTACTTGTTGTCGATGAGTTTGCCGACCTCATCATGACCGCCGGCAGAGAGATTGAGGCACCTATCGCGCGCTTGGCACAGCTCGCACGTGCTATCGGTATCCACCTCATCATCGCTACACAGCGTCCTTCGGTGAAAGTCATCACAGGTACCATCAAGGCAAACTTCCCTGGACGTATCGCTTTCCGCGTAATCTCACGCGTCGACTCGGCAACCATCCTCGACAACAACGGTGCCGAACAACTCATCGGACGTGGTGACTTGCTCATGTCGACAGGCCAAGACCTCGTGCGTCTGCAGTGTCCTTTCATCGACACGCCTGAAGTGGAGGCTATCTGCGATTATATCGGCAATCAGAGAGGCTTCTCCGAGCCTTATCTCCTCCCCGACTGCCCTGACGAACAGGATGACGGCGGCTCGAAAGAGTCGATGGACCCGAACGAACGCGACCCGTTGTTTGAAGACGCCGCACGTATCGTGGTGCAGACACAGCAAGGCTCAACGTCAATGCTGCAACGCCGCCTGAAACTCGGCTACAACCGCGCAGGACGTATCATCGACCAGCTCGAGAAAGCCGGCATCGTAGGTCCTTTCGCCGGCAGCAAACAACGCGAAGTGAAAGTGGCTACAGAATTCGCTTTGGAACAATTCCTTAAAGATCTTGATTTAGGTGACAATATTTAAATTTTTTAACATCATGAAGAAATATTTTTTATTGATAATCAGTCTATTAGCATTATCGATCAATTTAAAAGCCCAGTCAGCAGAAGACGTTTTCCAATCAGTGGTCGACAAACTGAAATCATACGACAACATCGAGATAGCCTTCGATTACAACATGATTAACACCGAAGCTGGCATTTACGAGACTATGGAAGGTATCGGATACATCCAAGGCGAGGCTTATAAACTCAAAATCATGGGTCAGGATATCATCTGTGACGGCTCAACAATGTGGACATATAACGCTGACGCAGAAGAAGTTATGATTAGCGAAGTCGACAAATCTGAAGGCGGCGGCTCACCTTTGGCAATAATCAACTCTTACTACGAGAACATCTCCGCAAAGTTCATCGAGAACTCAACTTCAACAAAGAAAATCGAAGCAAAGTCATTGCTCGGCGACGAGAATATTGACAAAATAATCATCACAATAGATGCCAAGACATTGGAAATCAAAGATTTACATGTCTATGACAAAAATAAAAACGAATTTGTTTACGATATTACCAAATTCGTCACAAATCAGAACTTACCGGTTGATTTCTTCACCTTCAAGGAGGCAGACTATCCTGAAGCGGAAATCATCGACATGAGATAATCGTGGACAACGGCAGGAAACATATCGTCTTTCTGGCGCGGTGGTATCCTCATCGCTACGACCCGATGTTCGGGCTGTTTGTGCAACGTCACGCCGAAGCCGCCGCATTATACAACGACATCAGCGTGGTTTACGTCCATCCTGATAATAAAAATGATATCGTCGACGAAACCATCAACAACGTCAGGACAATTCGCGTTTATTACAAAAAATCAAAAGCGAAAATAATATCATTGTTCCGGTTTTTCCGTGCCAACCAACTTGCACTCAAACGTTTGCCGAAACCCGATATAATCCACGTTCACGTCCTGACACGTCTCGGCATAATCGCTTTGTGGCATAAAACAATTCATGGTACACCTTATATTATTACGGAACATTGGTCACGTTACCTATCAGGCAATGATTTCAGCGGCTTATTCAGGAAAAAACTGACTAAAACCATCGTAAAACACGCCAATGCAGTCACAACCGTCACCGACATCCTTGCCAAAGCGATGCAAAGCCACGGACTTTATAACAAAAACTATGTCATAGTGCCTAACGTTGTGGATGTAAAGATATTCAAGCCACTCGAACACCACAACGATGTCCCGAAAATTGTCCATATAAGCTGTTTTGAAGATAAGTCCAAGAATATCAGCGGTTTACTGGAGTCGTTGAGAATCCTCAAAGACAAAAACGTTAGTTTTCAGGCTGTTCTCATCGGCGATGGTATGGACTTTGAAGCCATGGAACAAAAGGCTGACTCTTTGCAACTCAATGATAAAGTCACATTCACCGGCATGCTTCAGGGTAAAACCTTGACCGACACGTTGGCAAGCTGTGATTTCATGGTATTGTCGAGCAACTACGAGACTCAAGGCGTCGTTCTTCTCGAAGCCTTCGCCTGCGGTCTGCCTGTCGTGAGCACCAATGTTGGCGGAATACCGGAAATCGTCAATGATAGCAACGGAATCCTCGTCATGCCTCATGACCCCGAACAACTCGCCAACGCCCTGCTACACATGTTGCAGACATATCATGATTACGACCCCGATTCATTGAGAGCAGGCATAATAAAAAAGTTTTCCAACGAAGCAGTCGGAAAACTCTTAGATGATATTTACAAGAATATTAATTGAGTCCCATTTTCTTCACGATCATCTTCACGAACTCAGTGTTTGCGAAATGACCCGGCTTGTATGCCGTGACCTTGCCTATAACCGGCATTCCGAGCAATGTAAGGTCACCGACGAGGTCGAGGAGCTTATGACGTGCAGGCTCGTTCTCAAAATATAACGTCACGTTATTCAGTATTCCGCCTTCGTGAACCGCCACCGACTCTTTGTGGAAGAGCTTTGCGACACGTTTCAGGTCCTCTTCAGACACTTGTTTCTCGATGAAAACGATGGCATTCGACAGGTCACCGCCCTTGATGAGGTTGTGAGCGAGCAACATCTCGAGTTCCTGGAAAAACACAAAGGTTCTGCACATCGCGAAATCAGTGGCAAACTCACTGATGTCCCTCATATGCGCTTCCTGAACATTGAGAACGCCTGATTTATAGTCGACTTTCACATCGATGCTGAATGTATCAGCCGGTTCAATTACTAATTCGCAACCGATTTTAGGATGCGTATAAGTTATCTTTTTCGTGATTTTCAAGACTTTACGCTCAGCATCCTGTTCCTCAACGCCAGCCTCTTTCAAAGCTTCCATCACTATTCTCGAGCTTCCGTCAAGAATTGGTGGTTCCTCACAGTTCAAGTCGATGAGCACATTGTCGATTCCCGATGCTCTCAAGGCTGCCATGATATGTTCAACGGTATAAACCTTCACACCGTTTTGTGCAATGGTGGTGCCGCGCGATGTGTCAACGACATTATATACACGCGCCTCAACTGTAGGCTGACCTTCAACGTCAACTCTTCTGAATTTTATACCGTGATTAGGTTCTGCAGGATGAAATGTCAGTGTGCCGTTTTGACCGGTATGAAGCCCTGTTCCACTGATACTTACACTCTTTTTTATTGTATGCTGTTTTTCCGCCATAAAATCTCTATTTCAGAATATATGGTGCAAAAATACAAAATTATATGTTACTTTGACAATAATTCTTCAAGTTTTTTCTCCAACTCGGCCACCTTGTTTTCCAATTTATCTATATTGCGTTGTCTTACAACGTCTTTCATAAATTTGACGTAATCGTATGCCGGAGAGCCGATAATCGATTTGCCAGGTTGTCCCACACCTTTTGTCAAACCGGCTTGCGGACCGATTATGGTGCGGTCAGCGATTGTGAGGTGTCCTGAGACTCCGACCTGACCGGCAAGGATACAATTCTTTCCGATGTGTGTAGAGCCTGAGACACCGACCTGTGCAGCCATTGCCGTATTCTCCCCCACCTCAACATTATGGGCAATCTGGATAAGGTTGTCGAGCTTCACGCCGTCATGGATTTTTGTCGAGTCCATCGTTGAGCGGTCGATGGTGGTGTTAGCTCCAATTTCGACATTATTTCCTACCAAGACGTTTCCTATTTGCGGGATTTTCTTGTATGTACCGTCAGGTTGAGGCACGAATCCGAATCCGTCTGCGCCGAGCACAGCACCGGAATGAATGATACAGCCTTTGCCGATATGTGTCATCGCATAAAGTTTGACGCCGGCATAGATCACTGTGTTATCGCCAATCACCACATCGTCGCCGATATAACACTGAGGATAAATCTTCACATTCTGACCGATTCTCACCCTCTCGCCGATGTAAGCGAACTCACCTATGTAACAGTTGTCACCATATTCCGCATCCGAAGAGATAAAGGCATTTTCCGATATTCCGACCTTATTGCTCGTATATTCCTGATAAATCGCGAGAAGCTGGGCAAACGACTCGTAAGCGTTTTTCACCCTGATCATCGTGGTCTTCACCGTCTCTGTAGGTTCAAAGTCCTCATTTACAAGAACTATAGTAGATTTTGTCTCATAAAGATAATGAATATATTTCGGATTCGACAAAAAACTCAACATTCCAGGAGCCCCGTCCTCAATTCTTGCGACATTCCAAACTTTCGCTTCCTGATCACCTTCAACTTTTCCACCTAAAAGTGCTGCAATCTGAGCAGCTGTAAACTCAACTTTCATCTGTTAAATGTTAAATAGTATTAAATTCTTTTTTTATCGCAATAACAGCCTTGTCTATCAACGAGTTATCCATTGACGCAATACTTTGTGCCATAGTAGCGGCATCGGCATTAGGATTATCATTAAACGCTGTATTTATGCTTTTCAAGACCGTATCTCTCACGATAATAATATTGAACCACGTCGGTTCGCTGACGTAAAGACGCTGCGCCAAATTATGCTCGAGTTCATCCTGAACGCTCTGAATCAAGGCGAACTGCAAGTCGGTACGCGACATTCCTGGCATAAAAACACGCTTCACCAACACTGAGAATCTTATACGTTCGAGATACAAAACGAGCCTTTCATAAGCCTGTATTTTCAGTGGCGTCACAACATCAGATTTGCTTTTACCGCCCGTATTCGATTGATTATCATTCTTATTTCCAGAAAAGAAAAAGAAGAAACCGACAATGGTCATCACCACTATCAACCCTACCAATATCCAATTTAATGGTGTCATTTCCGACTTTTTTAGAGTGCAAATATAGTTATTTTTTTTATTTCTAACAAAATTTTCAAACAAAAGTTTTCCTATCATAAAAATTCTTACCTTTGCAATCTCAAACTGTCAATAATTAATTTAAAAATATAGATATGGGAACATTATCACAGAGAGTCATCAACATGGCGGAATCAGCCACTTTGAAAATGACGCAGAAGAGCCGCGAACTCAAGGCTCAGGGCATTGACATCATTTCATTAAGCATTGGCGAACCTGACTTCAACACACCTATCAGCGCGAAACAGGCAGGTATCGACGCCATCAACAACAACGATACACATTATCCGCCGGTTCCGGGCACTCCGGCATTGCGTAAAGCCATCGCCGAGAAGCTCCGTCGTGACAACGGCCTCGACTATAAAGACACAGACATCATCGTGTCGAACGGTGCAAAACAGGCTATCACAACAACATTCTTCGCCATTCTCGACAAAGGCGATGAAGTCATCATCCCTGCCCCATTCTGGGTGTCATATCCTGAGATGGTGAAGCTTGCTGACGGTACTCCTGTATTCATCTACACAACACCAGAGCAACACTTCAAGATTAATGCAGAGCAACTGGAGAAAGCCATCACTCCTAAGACCAAGGCTTTCATTTTCAGCACTCCTTGCAACCCAAGCGGTTCGGTTTACACAAAAGAAGAACTCAAAGCATTAGTCGAGGTGTTCAAGAAACATCCTGAAATCATAATCATCTCCGATGAGATTTACGAATTCATCCAGTACGAGCACAAACACGAGTCGATGGGACAGTTCACCGAGCTGAAAGACCGTCTCGTCATCGTCAACGGCGTCGCCAAAGGTTATGCCATGACAGGATGGAGAATCGGCTACATAGCCGCACCTACCGCCATCGTCAACGCATGCAACAAGATTCAGGGACAGTATACCTCAGGTATCTGCACCATCTCACAGGCCGCTTCAGTGGCAGCCATGCAACTCTCACCTGAGAATTCTGACGAAGTAAAGGCAATGTGCAAAGCATTCAAAAACCGCCGCGACATGTTCTACCAACTCCTCATGGAGATTCCGGGCCTCAAGCTCAGCTTGCCAGCAGGCGCATTCTACATGTTCCCTGACGTCAGCGCTTATTATGGCAAGAGCGACGGCGCCACAGTCATGAAGAACAGTGACGACTTATGCATGTACTTGCTTTACAACGCTCACGTGGCATGTGTCGCAGGTGGTGCATTCGGCAACGACAACTGCATCCGTCTGTCATACGCCACATCAGAGGACAAGCTCCGCGAGGCAGCCAAGCGTCTCAAAGAAGCTTTTGCAAAACTTAAATAACGCAAATAATGATAAAAGAAGATATCAAAAAGCTTTTTAAGTCATTCAACGACAAACGAATACTTATTATAGGTGACGTTATGCTCGACCTTTACCTTAACGGCAAGGTCGAGCGTATCTCGCCTGAAGCTCCCGTGCCTATCGTGGCTGTGGGCAACCGTTTCGCGCGTCTCGGAGGTGCAGCAAACGTAGCACAAAACATCAAGGCTCTCGGCGCAGAACCGGTGTTATGCTCCATCATCGGCGACGACTCCAAGTCACACGACTTCTTCAACCTGCTTAAGGAGCACGACATGCCAAGCAACGGCATAGTGAAAAGCAAAGAACGCCGCACCACCACTAAATACCGCATCATAGGCAACAACGCCCAGATGCTCCGTGTTGACGACGAGGACACCTTCAACCTCACGGAGAAGGAACACCAGGCATTGTGCGAGAAAATCGACAGCATCCTCTACAGGGAGCGCATCGACGGCATCATCCTGCAAGATTATAATAAAGGTGTGCTCACTGAAGACATCATCCGTCACACCATCACTGTCGCCAACAACAAAAACATCCCTGTAGGCGTCGACCCGAAGAAAAACAACTTCCTTGCTTACGAACATTGCACGCTCTTCAAGCCCAACCTTAAAGAGCTCAAAGAAGGCATAAACATAGAGTTCCCTACAGATACCATCGACGGTATCTTATTAGGTGTCAGCGCATTACAAGACAAGTTGCAATGCCGTTTCGTGATGAACACCTTGTCGGAGCGCGGAGTCCTGATGCAGGAAATGGTCAACGGCGAGAAAAACCATCATTATATCCCGGCACATCTTCGTAAAATAGCCGACGTATCGGGAGCCGGCGACACTGTACTGGGCGTCGCAATGCTTTGTTTGGTATGCAATCAGGATCCTTATCATATCGCAGCCATCTCCAACCTGGCCGGCGGTCTCGTATGTGAGGAAATCGGCGCTGTGCCTATCAACAAGGAAAGACTGTTAAAAGAAACGGAAAAAATATAATAAGAATGTGTTTTTTGCGTTAGTAAGTCTATGAGATTTGAATTTTCATATAAAAAAGCTCTGCTTATCATCGGTTTCGTGCTGTGCATGATTCCGCAAAGTATTATGGCTCAGAGCGAAAAACCGAAAAATCTGTTGCTGTACGATAACCAGCCTTACCATTTCGGATTCATCATCGGGATCAATCGTATGTCGTACTCCATAAATTGTAAAGAGAACTACCAGTTGGTAGAACACCCTTCCACCGAATTTGTCACAGGTGATGATGACATTAATTTTTCAGAGGATCATCTTTACAATGTAAGAAGTATAACGCCGATACCTCAATATGGTTTCACCGTCGGAGTTGTCGGAAATCTGCGTCTTGGCAAGTATTTTGACCTACGCCTGATACCCTCGCTAAGCTTTGGAACGAGAAGCATCGAATATCACATCATGGACGCCGGAACCTTGGAATACCAGTCGTTCACCAAATCCATATTCTCAACTTTTATGGAATTTCCTCTGCACGTAAAATACAGGTCAAAGCGAATGAACAACGTCGCTGCATATATTATAGCCGGAGGTAATTTCAAATTAGACCTTGCATCACAAAAAAAAGACAAGTCTGAAAAAGGACAGATTAAAAACATAAAAGTAAAGAAGACGGACATAGCGGCGGAGATAGGTGCAGGCTTTGATTTTTACACCGGATATTTCAAACTCGGCGTCGAAGTGAAGATGAGTTACGGCTTGCTTAATATCATGGATTCGCAGAATTTAATATACGATTCGAGTATAAAAAACATCCACAACAAAACATTCCAAGTGTCTCTGACATTCGAATAAGCAATTTGGCGAATCTATACGCTGTTGATTTTCAATAATTTAACAATATTTTTTAAAAATTAAACTTTTTTAGTGTTTATAACGAAAAAAGTTGTATCTTTGCAGCGCAAAAAATCGGTCTCTTCGTCTAGTCTGGTTAGGACGTCAGGTTTTCATCCTGGTAACTCGGGTTCAAATCCCGGAGAGACTACAGATCAGCCACTAGCCATTAGGTATTAGCCATTAGAAGGAAAAGCTAACGGCTAATGGCTAAAAGCTAATAGCTAAAACCGGTCTCTTCGTCTAGTCTGGTTAGGACGTCAGGTTTTCATCCTGGTAACTCGGGTTCAAATCCCGGAGAGACTACAAAAGAAAACGAAGTCAGAAAACAGGAGGCGCATTCAGTGACCTGTAATCTGGCTTTTTCAGTTTATAAGAGTAATAACATGCAGAAAAGCTTCTTGGCTTCCTTGATAATGGTTTTCTTCCTCCTAAACGGAGAAACGCTCCACGCGCAAGAGGAAAACTACCAGTTCGGTGTCCGCGGCGGCATCGGCATGACTACCTTGACAGGCTTTTCAAACAACGGACTGAAAATCGGACTCACATGCGGAGTCTTCGGCAAATACTCTTTGACTGAAAACAGCAGCATAATCGCCGATATCAACTATTCAACAGGCGGCCAACAGTCGGAAAGATGGGTCTCGCCAGCAAAAAGCGAAGTCAAGGAATACAGCAAATACAACCTGCATTATTTCAACCTACCTATACTTTACCAATATTATTTCACAGACATCCTCGGCATAGAAGCCGGAGCTAACATGCGATGCTGCTTTGCCGGAAATCTCAAGAAAAAAACAGGAAACGAAGGCTGGAAAAAATATGATTTGGACTACAACACATTCGATATCGGAATGATTATCGGCTTATACACCGACAATCTTATCCCACAAGACAATTTCTTCGTGAGCCTAAGAGCGTATTTCGGTTTCCTCGATGTGGTAAAAGAAGTTAGCTCAAACAAAAACATCAGCATACAAATAAGCGTCGGTTACACCATTTTCTAATATGAAGCCGAAAATTCAGATTATCATCGGAAATCAATACAATCCGCATTTAAACCTCGCGGTGGAGAGTAATTTATTGGATGATGGCGACCCGGATGTCGTCACCATGTTTCTGTGGAAAAACCAGCAGACAGTGGTCTACGGCTACAACCAGAACCCGTTCACAGAATGCAACGTGGAGTTATTACTTTCAGAAGGCGGTTATGCTGCCAGAAGAAGAACAGGCGGAGGCGCTGTGTATCACGATTTGGGAAACCTGAACTTCTCTTTCGTGGCGCATAAAAAACACTACGACGTCACCAAGCAGATGAATGTCATCAAAACCGCTTTGCGCTATTTCGGCTTGGAGGCGGAAGTGTCAGGCAGAAACGACATACTCTTCGAGGGACGTAAATTCTCCGGAAACGCCTTCGGAATCTATAAAGACAGAAGGTTACACCACGGCACTATTTTGATTAAAACCGACGGCGAAAAACTTGCAAAATATCTGAAGGTGAACCCTGCCAAACTGCAGAAACACGGTGTGAAATCAGTGGCAAGCCGCATCATCAACCTCTCGGAAGTTGCCGACATCACATCAGACTCGATAATACCTTATCTTTCAAAGGCTTTTGAAGAAGTGTACGGCACAAAAGCTGAAGTCATGGCGTTCAACGACCTCCTCACTGATAAAGTATTGAAAACCAGAGATTTGTTCGCATCCGATGAATATCTTTTCGGGAAATGGCGTGACTTCCATGCAAAGAAAACCGCACAGTTCTCTTGGGGATTGGTGGAGCTCGACATGCACGTCAACGAGGAAAAAGGCATTATTGAGAGCATTTCCATCGCATCCGACGGTCTTGAGCCGGAATTAATTGAGGAAACAGAGCGCATTTTGACTGGTGCGAACATCAAGAAAGCTCCTTATTTCGGTCAAAACGAAGTCGCAAAAGACATTCTTACCCTCATTTATTAGCTCCATTACGGATTTTTTAGTAATTTTGCAGCCAAATTTTAAGAAATGAAGTATTTTTTGCTGCCATTGGGCTGTCAGATGAACCGTAGTGACACGGAGCGAGTACGCACTGTGCTGCACGGCATGGGATTTACGGAAACCGACAAGGAAGACGAAGCCACGATTTTGGGCGTGATAGCATGCTCGGTGCGCCAAAAAGGCATCGACAAAGTGTATTCTCGCATCCTCAAATGGAACGAGATGAAGCAAAACCACAACTGCATCACTTTCGTTTCGGGCTGCATCCTCCCTGCCGACCGCGAACGCTTCGTGAAGCTGTTCGACCTCGTGTTCACCATGAATGAGCTACCGGATTTGCCGGATATGATAAGACAATACGGCGTTTTCATCCCGACCAGAGACGCCGTCGAGCAAGAGCCGGTATTCCCATTGGTTGGCATACCTATTAATAGAAACGTCAACCCATCGGCCAACATGGACCGTTTCTGGGTCATCAACCCCGACCATCTCTCTGATTTTGAGGCGTTTATCCCGATTCAGAACGGATGCAACAAATTCTGCACATACTGCGCTGTGCCTTACACACGCGGACGCGAAGTTTCAAGAAAATCAGAAGATATCATCAACGAATTGAAAGAACTCGTCGACAAAGGATACAAATCAATCACTTTGCTCGGTCAAAACGTCAATTCTTACGGTTTGGACAAAAAAGGCGAAGAAATCAATTTCGCCGAACTGCTAAGAAGAATCGGCGCTTACGGTGATGCCAGCGGCAAGGAATTTTGGGTTTACTTCACCTCACCGCATCCGCGCGACATGAGCGACGAAGTCATCGAAGTCATCTCACAATACAAATGCCTCGGCAAGCAGATCCACCTTCCGATACAGTCGGGCGACGACAACATGCTGCAGCGCATGAACCGCAAACACACCCTCGACGATTACCGTCATATCATACACACAATCAGAAGGTTACTGCCTGAAGCGACGATTTTCACAGATATCATCGTAGGATTCACAGGCGAGACAGAGGAAGAATTCGAAAATTCGCGCAAAGCGATGGAAGAATTCAAATACAACATGGCCTACATCGCACAATACAGCGTGCGTCCGGGAGCAGTCGCCTCATCGTGGGCCGACGACGTGCCGAAAGCCAAGAAACGTGAGCGCTACCATATCCTAACAGACGAGTTAATGAAACACTCTCTCGTTTATAATCAAGGACTTATCGGTCAGACACAGAAGGTTTTGGTGACAGGCTACGACCGTAAAAACGGCTATCTTACAGGCCACACCGAAGGAAAAATTGTCATCCGATTCCAATCAAGAGACAAGAGCCTGATAGGACAAATCGTAACTGTTAAAGTGACAAGCGCGACGGCGTTATCTATTGAAGGAGAGCTGCTGTGAAAATAGCCTTTAAAACACTCGGTTGCCGTGTAAATCTCTATGAAACGGACGCTTTGGCGTCGCAGTTCAAAGAGGCAGGCTACGACGTCGTGGAAAACGACGACAACGCTGACATCTACGTTGTAAACACCTGCACCGTAACCAACCAAAGCGACCAGAAATGTCGGCAGGCAATCAACCAAATCAGACGTTCCCACCCTACTGCCATAATCGCGGCGATGGGATGCATGGTGAACCATAGGAAACAACAGATGCTCGACAGCGGTGTTATCGACTACGCCATCGACAACGAGAGGAAATACGCGCTTTTCAGCATCATCGACAGCCGCATGAAAGGCGAAACCGTTGACCCCGAAGGTTTTGACAAGGATTTGTTCAGCTACCGGCCAGCTTACAGCACTTTCCACACCAGAAGCCTGATCAAGATTCACGATGGATGCAACAATTTCTGCTCGTACTGCATCATTCCAAACGTTCGCGGAAGAGCCACGAGCCGTCCAGCCGACGAGATTTACGAAAACATCCAAAATGTTGTTGCTCACGGCTTCAAAGAAGTGGTTTTGACAGGCGTGAACATGGGACGTTATAAGTATCAAGACGTTGATTTTGAGCATCTTATCGAGAATATCCTAAAAATTGAAGGCGATTACAGAGTTCGCATCTCATCAATAGAACCCGACAATTTCAGCGACAGGTTTTTGAGTTTGTTCGAGAACCCGAAACTCGCTCCGCACATGCACATCTGCCTTCAAAGCGGTGCAGAAAACACGCTTAAAGGAATGCACAGGCATTATACCGCAGCGCAGTTCAAAGACATGTGCGACAGAATAAAATCCGCGATTCCCGATTTCAATATCACCACTGATGTCATCGTTGGCTTTCCTGGCGAGACCGAATCTGATTTCTTAGAAAGCGCCGAAATGTGCAAATACATAGGCTTCAGCCACATACACACTTTCAAATATTCAATAAGAACCGGTACAAAAGCCGCTACGATGCCAAATCAGGTCCAGGAAACGATTAAAACCGAGCGCAGTGCCATTATCCGACAGATTTCCGCAGAAAACAAAATAAAATATTTCAACCAGATGATCGGCAAGCCGCAAAAGATGCTCATTGAGCGCGTTATGTCAGATGGAACGGCACGCGGTTATGGCGAGAACTACATCCCGTTAAGGCTGAAAGGCAAAAACTTGGAGAGAAACACCTTTGTCAGTGTGATTTTGGAGGATATTATTAATAAAGGTGACAATTCGGAAATAAACGTCACTCTACAAGGTTGAAAAATTTTTTAAAAATTTTGTTTTTCGTATTCAAAAATGTTGTAATTTTGCAGTCCGAAAAATTGATTAAGAGAAAAATAAAATTTAGATAATAAAATGGCAAATCACAAATCTTCACTGAAGAGAATCCGTCAGACAGAAAACAGACGTTTACACAACCGCTTCTATGCTAGAGCGATGCGTTCAGCCGTTAGAAGCTTCAGAGCTTTAACTGACAAGAACGAAGCTGAATCAAAGCTTTCAGAAATGTACAAAACTATTGACCGTGTGGCAAAACGTGGTATCATCCACCGCAACAAAGCCGCTAACTTGAAGTCAAAACTTGCACACTTCACAGCTAAATTAGCATAAATTTTATTAGAAAATATCGACGAAGTTCTTCCTGTAAGCAGGGAGAACTTTTGTCGTATAAACCAAAAGACATGAAGCCAAACACAATCCAGTCGATAAAAAACTGGGCTACAGAAGACCGCCCACGCGAAAAGATGCTTGAGAAAGGCCGCGAAGCACTCTCGGATGCCGAACTTATTGCCATTTTGATAGGCTCAGGCAACAGCAAAGAGACAGCCGTCGATTTGTCGAGACGCATTTTAAAAGTCGCCGATGACAACCTTATCAATCTTTCGCAAATGAGTATCAACGAGTTAACAAGTTTCAACGGCATAGGAGAAGCTAAAGCCGTAAGCATTGTGGCAGCGCTGGAACTCGGGCGCAGACGACGTTTCGCGGAAGCGTCAAAACAAACATTAATCAAGAATAGCAAAGACGCATTCGAATATTTCTATATGCGGATGTCGGACCTCGAGCACGAGCAGTTCTGGGTTTTACTTCTAAACCCGGCCAACAAGGTGATAAAATTGGCAAAAGTCAGCGACGGAGGCGTCAACGGGACATCGGCCGACCCGAAACGCATCTTCAAAATAGCGCTGGAGAACAACGCCACCGCCATGATGCTGTGCCACAACCACCCATCAGGAAGTGTTGAGCCAAGCGACGCCGACAAGTCAATAACACGCAGCATCGTCAACGGCGGAAAAATTCTTGATATAAAAATTTTAGACCATCTTGTCGTAGGTATCGATAATTATTTTAGTTTTGCAGATTCAGGATTGATATGAAAATAGTCACCGTTATAGGGGCACGTCCCCAGATAATCAAGGCAGCGGCATTGAGTCGCGCCATCAGACAGCATTTCAGCAAGGAGATGCAGGAAGTTATCGTGCACACCGGCCAGCACTACGACAACAACATGTCGCAGGTGTTTTTCGACGAACTTGACATCCCGCAACCACAATATAATATAGGTGTCGGCTCCGATTCACATGGCGTGCAGACAGCCAAGATGATTGAAGGCATTGAGAAGATTCTGCTGAAGGAAAAACCTGATTGCATCGTTCTTTACGGCGACACCAACTCCACCCTGGCAGGTGCCATAGCTGCGTCGAAGATTCATGTGCCTATCGTGCACATTGAGGCCGGACTGCGTTCGTTCAACAAGTCGATGCCTGAGGAAATCAACCGTATTTGCTGCGACCACTGCTCCACCCTGCTCTTCTCGCCTACCGCCACGGGCTATAAAAACCTTGTAAATGAAGGCATCACATCAGGAATCTATCATTGCGGTGACGTGATGTACGACAATAGCAAATATTTCGCCAACATCGCCGACAAGAAGTCACAGATTCTTGAGAAAGAACAACTTAGAGGCATTGATTATATCCTGTGCACCATCCATCGTGACAACAACACCGATCAACCGGAAAGGCTGAACGCCATCTTCAAAGCGCTTTTGAAGATTTCGGAAAGCAAAATGGTAGTGTTACCTTTGCATCCGAGAACATCCAAGTTGCTGAGCATCAATCTTGAGCAGACATTATTCAACACAATAACCAACAACGCTAACATTAAATTACTGCCTCCGGCATCGTTTTTCGACATGATTGTCTTGGAGCGTCACGCGCAGATGGTTGTCACCGACTCCGGCGGCGTTCAAAAAGAAGCGTTTTTCTTCCAGAAACCTTGTCTCATCTTACGTAGCGAGACCGAATGGAAAGAAATAGTGGAATGCGGAGCCGCTGCAATTACCGATGCCAACGAGGATAAAATCATCGAATCGTACAACTCTTTCGTAGAGAATCCGCCACACAACTACCCTAAAATCTTCGGTGACGGCAAGGCTGCAGAGTTCATTTGCAAAGAAATGTTGGAAAATTTTTAAAAAAGTGTTGTATGTGTTGAATTTTTTTGTATTTTTGCACACTTAAAAATAAACAACATTAAGTTTAACGTAATTATTTAATAATCAACAAATTAAATTATGAATCAGTACGAAACCGTTTTCATTTTAACTCCCGTTTTGTCTGAAGAACAGATGAAGGAAGCGGTAGCAAAATTCGAGAACCTGCTCACAAAGAACGGAGCAGAGATCGTTTTCAAGGATTTCTGGGGCATGCGTAAGCTCGCCTATCCTATTCAAAAGAAATCTTCAGGATTCTATCAGTTGATAGAATACAAAGCTGAAGGCAATGTTATCGATACATTGGAAACAGAATTGAAACGTGACGAGCGCGTCATCCGTTTCTTAACAGTGAAACTTGACAAGCACGCTGTCGCTTACAACGAGAAGAAACGTCGTAAAGCAGCGGAAGCAGCCGAGCAAGCCAACTAATTGTTTAACATTTAAATTTTGAATGATATGGCACAACCTAACACAGACATCAAATATTTGACTCCTATCGCAGTCGATACAAAGAAGAAAAAATATTGCCGTTTCAAGAAGAACCGCATCAAATACATCGATTATAAAGATGCAGATTTCTTGTTGAGATTCGTGAACGAGCAAGGTAAGATTTTACCACGCCGCATCACCGGTACATCAACAAAATACCAGAGAAAGGTCGCTCAGGCTGTCAAGAGAGCCCGTCACCTTGCTTTGATGCCGTACTTAGCTGATTGTTTGAAATAATAAGAGGAGGACAGACACATGGAAATTATTCTTACACAAGACGTTAAAAATTTGGGATACAAAAACGACATCGTCAACGTTAAACCAGGTTACGCACGTAACTTCCTGATCCCACAGGGTATGGCTATCCTCGCAACAGAATCAGCACGCAAAGTTTTGGCTGAGAACATGCGCCAGCAGGCTTACAAACAGGAGAAGATCAAGAAAGAAGCTCAGGAACTCGCAGCAGTTCTCGAAGGTCTTTCACTCCGCATCCCTGCAAAAGCAGCTTCAACAGGCAAGATCTACGGTTCAGTCAACAACGTTCAGATTGCCAACGCAATCAAAGAAGCAAAAGGCGTTGAAATCGACCGCAAGCACATCCTCGTTGATGACGACACTATCAAAGAAGTTGGTAACTACAAGGCAAAAGTACGTCTTCACAAAGATGTTACAGTAGAAATCAGCTTTGAAGTTTTCGCTGAATAAAAGTAGAAGATTTTTCATATTAAGGTTTTTTGTATTTGAGCCGAGGAAACAACGATTTCTTCGGCTTTTTTATAAAACAATAAAAAAATGACTAAAAACGACGTCAAGGAATTGCAGGCATTACGCCAGACGAAAGGCCGCAAAGAACGCGGCATCTTCGCCGTCGAGGGCAACAAACTCGTTGAAGAACTGATGAACTCACAGTTTAGGGTTAACAATGTCTTCGCCACCGAACAATGGGTTGAAAAAAATCCTGTTTTGGCAAAGAGAATCGCTGATTATGAAATTATTACGCCCAAACAGATGGAACAAGTCAGCAATTTCGTGACGCCGCCTGGTATCTTTGCCACAGCGATGATGCCTAAATACAAAATCGAGCCAAAAGACACAGAAAATCAACTGATTCTGCTCCTCGACGGCATCAACGACCCGGGAAATCTCGGTACCATCATCCGCACCGCCGACTGGTTCGGAATCAAGAACATCGTGATTTCAGAAGACACCTGCGACCCTTGGCAGCCGAAGGTCATCCAATCGACCATGGGCTCCATTTTAAGGACGCAAATCGTTGAGACTGATGTCGTTAAATTCTTGAAAGAAGTAAAAACGCCTGTGTTTGGCGCCTTGATGCAGGGAAAAAACGTTTATCACACACAAATCAAATGCAATCAAGGAGTTATCATAATTGGCAGCGAGTCGCACGGAATTAGAGACAACGTGATGCCATTCGTCAGTTACCCTATCAACATTCCAAAAGCGGAAGGCAGCCAAACTGAATCACTGAACGCATCCGTCGCAGCTGGAATAATAATCTCAGAAGTTTTCAGAAAAAATCATTGATACTTGACAGGCTACATAACCACTCCAAACAAATATACGCCGGATATTACAAGTATTATCAAAAACAATATATAAATACCATAGACAAAACAACTTCTCAAAACAGTATTTACTACGCCAAATTCAAGCATTTCCTTAAAACAGGCGGATAATGCAACAACTGATATGATTGGTGTAAAGCTTGTCATTTTTTCATAAAAATCAGCATAGAAATAAAACATGATGCTTGTCAAACATCGATAAAAAGTCACCATTATCAAAGAATAAATGATTGGAATGCAATATTCGCCCCAGTAATACCTTTTGCGGTTTTTTCTTCCATAACAGATTCTGGCGCAAAAAATAGAGATAGGTATGGTCAGTATAGAGACTATTGTATAATGATTCGCATAAAAATTGAAAAACTTTACAAAAGCATAATCAAACTTTTCATCATCAAGAAGATCTTCGTCCTGTTTGCTCCCACTTTCAACGACTTCCACATTATAATTTTTCTTAATTTTCGACTTTTCACTTCCCGTAAACGAAAATATTATAATATACAAACTCAATGCCAGTAAAAGCATTGGAAATGGCGAAAAATAACGTTTGCGTTTGCCGTTTATGATATCCAGAACCATTCGCCCAGGACGTGTAAACAACGACTTTACAGTAATCCACACGCCGCCATCGATACTGAAAATACTAAGAAATAAGTTTTTAGCCATCGATTTTATCGTGAAACGTTCTGTATTGGCTTTTTGCCCACATTTCGGACAGAAATCACCTTGAAATTCGGTTTCACAATTAAGACATTTTACAGTTCTAAAATCATTCATAAAACACTAAATTAAACATGATAATTTATCAAGAATGCAACAAGAACCAGTCCTACCAAAATCAGAAGTATTACAATAGTCCAGTATAAAACCATCAATAAGAAGCTCCTCCAGATCATCTTTCTGTAACCGAAATCAAGCATTTTCCTGAAACAGGCAGTGGCTGTCGCAATATTAACGAAGAATGTATAATTCCCCATGATACCGGAATATTTAGGAGAAAAGCTGTACACAATAGCAGGCAGACATCGATAAAGAACAACCATTATCAAAGAATAAATCATTGGGATGCAATATTCACCCCAATTATATCTTTTCCTATTTTTCTTGCCGAAACAAATTCTTGCTGAAAAAAGATAAACCGGTATTGTCAAAATATAAACCAAAGAATAGTGATTATCGGCGAACTCTAATGTTTGTTTCAATATATACAATACTCTTTGAGCTTCGATATTATCAGGGTTTGTATCATCAGCAGTGACAACTATTTCTTTATCATCATCAAAAATCGATTTGCTGAATTTAACATAACTGCCGGTAAAAGTCGAGATAATCACATATATACTCAAGGTCAGGAAAAGCATTGGAAATGGTGAGAAATAGCTTCTTCGCTTTCCGTTTAAAATATCAATCATCATCTGACCCGGATGGGTGAACAGAGATTTTACGGTAATCCATACACCTCCGTCGTTACTTAAAATTCCAAGAATGAAATTTTGGAAAATAGACTTGATACTAAAACGTTGAGTATCAGCCCGTTGTCCGCATTCAGGACAAAATTTTCCATGAAACTCCGTGCCACAGTTGAGGCATTTGGTTGTCACTTCTGTCTCTGTTGTTTGAGATGTTTGTGATTGTAAACTGTTATTCTCGTCCATAAAAGTATTTTAAAACACAAAGATAGGAAAAAGTTAAAAATCACAAACAAAAAATTAGAAATGTATTTTCAAACCCAAAGCAAAGCCTATTATATCATATAATTTCAAATATTTACTATTAAAATAATCCACTATTCTCAAGTCATAAGTATTAGCTTGATAATAGAACGAAATTTGTTTTATTCTTGCAGAATAATTTTCAATTTTAAAATCAAATTGTTGGCTTAGAAGCACAAAAAATCTTAAAGCCGTGGAAAGTCCGTAATAGTTATCAGGATAATAATTTGGTTCTACGAGCCAAAAATCTTCACCGAATGTCACACTTGCCATAATTCCTAATGAAACCGGACAAAATGATATTCTTTCACTCACACCGGCATTTAATCTCCATGGAGTATACATTTCCCTTACTGAAAGGCACACCGTGCTCTCATAATTGTGGTAAGCCGGTACAAATCCCAATAATAAAGTGGTTTCGAGGCAGTCGTTTTTCGCATAATTCCATGTAGGGCCAACAGATACGATTCCAATATTTCCGGCATATTGAATAGTCATCTCATGTGGAATTAATCTGGCAATAACTTTATTTTGCGCAGAAAGCATAAGTGAATAGCCCATCAAGAAAATGAGACACAGACTAAAATTTAACCGCCTCATATTCAATTATATTTTTATAAATTTTAAAAGAAAGATAATATCTATCCGCCAATTTTGGACAGTGATACCACTTAACTCCGTCATCAAAGTAGTCAATTACAGTCGGGAAATCATGTAAATGACCATAAATACATATTACAGAATCACCGAAACGTATTATTTTACTTTCAAATTCATCAATTTTATTGTGATTAAAGCCTACATCCCATGGTTCGACATGCATAGCCACTACGACTGTTGTACTGCTATTGGTCAAAATTTCGTTTTCAATGAAATCAAAATCAGGAATATTATTACTATTATGGTATTCTAAACAATTAGTATTTAAACAGACAAATTTTGTCGTTCCAGCTGTGAATGAGAAATCGGTAGCACCATAAATTTCAGCATAAGTTTTTCTCCCGGTGCCAAGGCAATCATGATTTCCAAGCAACATAATATAAGGTACTTTCAGTTTACACATAATTTCCCGGGTATCCAGAAACTCATCGACAAGTCCATAATCGGTCTGATCGCCGCAATGAATCACAAAATCAAAATTTGCATTATTAATGACATTAACCAAATCCACTAAATTATCATATTGCACATGGGAATCGCTTATTACTGCAAATGATACGGTATCATTTTCGCTGTAATTAGCTTGTATTTTATTAATGTTTACATGATTAATGTCCTTCTTACCATCAATTTTTTTAATATACGGATGAGTATCAAACTTGTTGCATGATACAAGTAATAGCATCAGCAATATCAAAGCGCCATGTATTATATTTTTCATAGGATTATTTTTTTACAAAAATATATATAAAATAACGCTATGTGTTACTTAAAAGGCGCTAAGAATATCCTTTTTGTCTTTTTATCAATAAATAACGGTAATAAAAAAGTAGAGACGGTCAGCTGACCGTCTCTACTAAGGGTTTGGCGACGACCTACTTTCCCACAAGCTGATGCAGTATCATCGGCGCGACGGGGCTTAACTTCTCTGTTCGGAATGGGAAGAGGTGGACCTCCGTGCTATAGTCACCATGTGTATCTCTCAAGATTCTCATCTCTCTCGACATGGCTTTGAAGGAGAACGGGAACTTTCACTCGCATTAAGTCTCCGACACACCACACACTGGCCTGCAGTGCTGTTGTCCGGATGCTTTCTCGTGAAGTGTTCGGGCTATTAGTAGCGCTCGGCTGAACGTGTCGCCACGCTTGCACCTGCGCCCTATCAACGTGTTCGTCTAACACGACCCTAAAATGAGACCTCATCTTGAGGTGGGCTTCGCGCTTAGATGCTTTCAGCGCTTATCCCGTCCGAACGCTGCTACCCGGCGGTGCGGCTGGCGCCACAACCGGTGCACAGGAGGTTCGTCCGTCCCGGTCCTC
>JAGCFU010000065.1 GCA_017649945.1 Bacteroidales bacterium
ATGCGCCTGATGGGTAACAAAATCGCCGCACGCGAGTTTGCGAAGTCTCACGGAATACCAGTGACGACAGGTGTAACAGGCACCATGGACGACATCATGCGTCAGGTTGACACACTCCCGTATCCTGTGCTGATAAAAGCAGCGGCAGGTGGCGGCGGAAAAGGCATGCACATCGTCAGAAGCAAAGAAAACTTGCATGATGAGCTCGAAAAAGCATCGCGTGAAGCACTGAAATACTTCGGCGACGGCGAGGTCTACGTCGAGAAATATGTCGAGAACCCACGCCATATCGAGGTGCAGGTGCTCGCCGACCACTACGGCAACGTGATACATCTCTTTGAAAGAGAATGCTCGGTGCAACGTCGTTATCAGAAAATCATAGAAGAATCGCCGTCGCCGACACTCACTCCGGAGAAACGTACGGCCATTTGCGATACCGCTGTAAACCTCTGTAAAGCAGTGGGCTACCGCAACGCTGGCACGGTAGAGTTCCTTGTCGACAACGACCTCAACTTCTATTTCCTCGAGATGAACATACGAATCCAGGTGGAGCATCCTGTCACGGAACAGCGCACCGGAATCGACATCGTCGAGGAGCAGATCCGCATCGCACGTGGCAAGGAGATGGGGTGGACGCAGGATGTGATTCAAGACAAAGGTCATGCCATCGAATGCCGTGTATATGCAGAGGATGCGGAGAACGACTTCCTCCCGGCAGCCGGCGAGGTCACGCTCTATCATGAGCCTCAGATGCGCGGCGTGCGTATCGACAGCAGCATCGACGGTCCTTGCACCATCAGCGACAGCTACGACCCGATGATTGCCAAGTTGATATGCTTCGGCAAGACCCGCGAAGAAGCAATCGAGATAACTCGCAGGGCGTTGAAGGAATATATCGTTCAGACGGAGAAGACAAATATCCCCTATCTGCAAAGTATCATTGATAATCAAGATTTTACAAATAATAAAATCGACACTTCATATTGCGGAAAGCATCAGGAGGAACTGGTCGAAACCATGCGGCAGACTCGCGAAAACATCAAGAAAGAAGATGTTGCAGCGCTGTTTCTCTTCCATGATTTCAACAACCGTCAGGGTACCGCAAATGTTTGGAACTCAATAGGTTACTGGCGTTTCCAGATGTCGTTGAACGTCACCGTGGAAGGACAGTCGATGAAGGTGCAGATCAACCGTCTCTCGAGCAAGAACCTCGAGTGCGTTATCAACGGAAAGCCTTATTCTGTGATGCTTTCGCAGAATGGCGACGTGCAAAAGGTGATTATCAACGGTCGCACTGAGCCGGTCTTTGTGTCGCAGACTCCGCATCACGACTATTGCGTGCATCTGCGCGGATTGGATTTCATCTGTCGTCGCGACGACCAGCTTAACGACATGAAAGACTACTCGCATACCGACGTGGCAGGCGACGACATGAAGTTTTTCTCGCCGATGCCGGGTAACGTGATGAAAATCAACGTGAAAGAAGGCGACGAGGTGCATTACGGCACTATACTTTGCATCGTGGAGGCTATGAAGATGGAAAACAACATCGTGGCGAAAGGAGATGCCAAGGTGTTGAAAATCAATGTTAAAGAAGGTGAAAAAGTAGATACGAAAACAGTTTTAATTGAACTTGGAATATGAATTTCGGATTGACTGAAAAACAAATTGAATTGCGCGCCAAGGTACGCGATTTCGCTGAGAAAGAGGTGAAACCGGTGGCGGCGTTCAACGACGAACACGAGAAATTCGACGTCGAACTGACCAAGAAGATGGGACAACTCGGACTCCTTGGCATGTGCGTGCCGAAAGAATATGGCGGACAGGGTCTCGACACATTGTCGTATATCATTGCTGTTGAGGAGCTTGCGCGTGTCGACGGCTCTACGGCAGCGACCATAGCGGCTGACAACTCGTTGGGCATCGGCCCTATCAAAGAATACGGAACAAAAGAACAAAAAGAGAAATATCTCCCGAAACTCTGTAAAGACCATCTCTGGGGCTTCGGTCTCACTGAAGAGACTGCTGGCAGCGACTCAAGAGGAACAAAATCGACGGCAAAGAAAGTTGATAATCAGTGGGTTGTCAACGGAACAAAGATATTTATCACCAACAGCGCCACACCGATGACGTTGGGCAGCACCATCCAGGTCATCAGCGGCGAGAGCAACGGAAAGCCTGAGTTTACTGCTTTCCTCATAGAAAACAGCACTCCTGGCTTCACTCAGCGTCCGATGGACCGCAAGATGATGTGGCGTGCCTCGAACACCGGCGAGCTGAAGTTTAACGACGTGAAACTCAACGATGAAAACATACTCGGAAAGCCAGGCGACGGCTCGCATATCATGCTTGCCACCCTCGACGGCGGACGTCTCTCAATCGGTGCGATGGGTCTCGGCTGCGCTCAGGGTGCCTTCGAGATGGCTCTCGAATATTCAAAACAACGCGAGCAGTTTGGCAAGCCGGTATGTAAGTTCCAGGCTGTCAGTTTCATGCTTGCTGAGATGGCGATGAAGATAGAGGCGGCACGCGAGCTGCTTTACAAGGCCTGTAGGATGAAAGACGCTCATCTCCCTTACGGAAAACAAGCCGCGATGGCGAAGCTGTATTGCTCACAGGTCGCCGCTGAGGTCTGCGACAAGGCTGTCCAGGTGATGGGAGGCCACGGCCTGTTGAAGGACTTCAACATGGAACGCTTCTATCGCGACCAGCGCATCCTCCAGATAGGAGAGGGAACGAGCGAGATATTGAAACTCGTCATCTCACGATATATTGGATGTTGAGTGGTTGTCATTCCGACCGACCGCAGGGAGCGGAGGAATCTCATAAAATAAAACGAAGGTAAGAGAATCTTTAAATTTTGAATATTAAATCTTTAAATGTAAAAATATGGAAATCAAGAAATTAAATGAAATGTTCGACGTGCTGAAGAGCCGTCCAAAGAAACGTCTCGTGGCAGCTTTTGCTATGGACGACCACACTGTTTGCGCTGTCAACGACGCTGTTGACAATGGTCTTATCGACGCCACCCTTATCGGTGACCCTGCGCGTATCGCTGAGATCTGCAAGACAGAAAACATCGACATCAACAAGTTCAAAATCGTTGAGGAGAAAGACGATGTGAAGGCAGCAGCTTTGGCATGCGACCTCATCAACCGTGGCGAAGGCGACATCCTCATGAAAGGTCTTCTCCCGACCGACAAATACATGCGCGCCATTCTTAACAAGGAACGCGGTCTCTGCCCACCGAACGTCACTTTGGCACACGTAGCAGTTATCCAGAACCCGGCTTATCACAAGCTCCTCGTGGCTTCTGACTGCGCTATTATCCCGTTGCCGGACCTCAAGCAGAAACAGACTATCTTGAAATATGTCACCACAGTGTCGAAGGCTCTCGGCGTGAAGACCCCGAAAGTAGCTCTCGTGACAGCTACCGAGCAGATGAGCGCCGGCATCCCGGCATGCGTCGACGCAGCTATCATCTCGAAGATGGCAGAACGCGGCCAGATTAAGGGCTGCCTCGTGGAAGGTCCTATCTCTCTCGACCTCGCTTGCGACGCTGAGACAGCACAGATCAAAGGTATGAACAGTCCTGTAGCCGGCGACGCCGACTGCCTCGTCTTCCCTAACCTCGAAGCATCGAACGTGTTCTACAAATGCTGCTCGAAATTCGACAAGTCGGAAATCGGCGCAATGCTCATGGGCGCAAAAGTCCCTTGCGTGCTCTCATCACGCGGTGACACATCGCTTACGAAGTTGTATTCAATCGCTCTCGCAGCATTAATCGCATAAATAACGTAAAACAGAAAAATCATGTATAAACTTTTAATCGTTAACCCAGGCTCGACATCAACGAAGGTTGCTGTTTTCAATGACAAGGAACAGGTTTTCAAGAAGAATATCAAACATTCTGTTGAAGACTTGGCTAAATTCGATAAGATTGCAGACCAGTTCTCTTATCGTAAAGAAGTGATTCTCAATGAGTTGAAAAACGAAGGCGTTGACATCAACGGTCTCAGCGCTGTGGTAGGCCGCGGCGGTCTGCTTCACCCTCTGACATCAGGTGTTTACGAGGTGAACGACCCTATGATGCGTGACCTCAAGGCTGCAACATACGGCGAGCACGCCTGCAACCTCGGCGGTCTCATCGCCAACGACATCGCAAAGGAATACGGCGTGAAGGCATTCATCGCCGACCCTGTCGTCGTCGACGAGATGGAAGACTTGGCACGTTTCTCGGGTCACCCGATGTTCCCACGTATCTCTATCTTCCACGCCCTCAACCAGAAGATGATTGCCCGTCAGCATGCTGAGGCTGTAGGTAAGAAATACGAAGACCTCAACCTCATCGGTGTGCACCTCGGCGGTGGCATCTCGGTGGCGGCACATAAGAAAGGTCGCGTGGTGGACGTCAACAACGCATTGAACGGCGACGGTCCTTTCACACCGGAACGTTCAGGCGCTCTCCCGTCAGGTCCATTGATGAAAGCTTGCTTCAGCGGCAAATACACCAAGAAAGACGTCGACCTCATGCTTAAAGGTCAGGGTGGTTTCGTGGCATATCTCGGCACCAACGATGCTCTCGAGGTTGAAAACGCTGTGAAGGCCGGCAACAAGGAATGGGAGAAGGTGTATCGCGCAATGGCTTACCAGGTCGCCAAGGAAATCGGCGGTCTCGCGGCAGCGGCTCTCGACATGAACGTCGACGGCATCTTCATCACTGGCGGTATGGCTTACGACAAGACATTCTGCGGCATCGTGACCGAACACGTTGAGAAGATAGCTCCTGTCTACCGTTACCCAGGTGAAGACGAGATGCTCGCCCTCGCATTGAACGGCATCATGGTGCTCGACGGCAAGGCTGAAAATAAGAAATACGAATAGACCATCCTATGCGTCTAATTAAAACCGTAATCCTGACGCTCGCGTCTTTACTCTGTCTGGCTCTCAACGCCCAACAGAAAAGCAAGACGTATATCCATATCGAACACGCTTATCATCAGGTGTATGACGAGGCGTTCGGCAAGGATATCGAACGTCTTATCGGTAAGGTGATCCTGCGTCAGGATTCGGCGTATTTTTACAGCGACAGCGCACATTACAACGAACAATCACGCTTTTTCGACGGTTTCGGTCATGTGCATATCAAGGTGAATGACTCGACGGATATCTTCAGCGACAAATGTAAGTATTCCGGTGAGAAGAAATTTGCCGAGCTTTTCGACAATGTCATCCTTAAAAATGACTCTACAGTGTTGAAAACCAATTACATGACGTATGACCGCAACCAGCATCTCGCAACATATCCGCGAAAAGGCTCGATAACGCGTAACGACAAAAAACTCGTTTCAAAAAAAGGTTATTACCGCGACGATATCCAGGTGGCTTATTTCCGCACGGATGTGGTGGTAACAACGCCGAAAAGCCGCATGTATACTGACACTCTGGTGTATAATATTCCTGAGGAACGCATGTATTTCTACGGCCCGACGACAATCTATTATGAGGATAACGTTCTCGTAGGAAATTATGGCTGGTACGATGTGAAGCACGACAGGGCGTATCTCGACAAACGCGCCACGTTGAGTAATAAAGGCTATTCAATTACCTCTGACTCAATGTTTTACGATAAGAAAGCCGATTTCGCGAAGGCGATGAGCAACGTCTACATCGAAGACTCCATTAACAAAGGCATTATCGAAGGCAACTACGCCGAGATGTGGAAAAAACTTGGCAAGAGCTTTGTCACCGACAGCGTGCGGACGCGTTATTATGCTGAACGCGATACGCTTTACCTTCATTCCGACACCTTGTATTTCTTTATGGATACCGCCACACAGAAAGCCGAGCGCCTGCTTGCGTATTATAACGTGCGTTTCTTCCGGAACGACATACAGGGGAAATGCGATTCTTTGGTGTATGATGTCGCTGATTCAACGGCTAAAATGCGTCGCAATCCTATGATTTGGGCGGAAAAGAGCCAGATGCGAGGCGATTCCATCAACATAGTGATTGCAAACAATACCATCGACAGCGTACTGCTTTATCCGAACGGATTTATCATCCAGAAGGATACGATCGAGGGTTTTAACCAGATTAAAGGCAAGACCATGACGGCTTATTTCAAGAAAAACGAGCTCGACCATGTGTATGACGACGGCAATGCGGAGACGGTGTACTGGCTGCGCGAGGAAGACGGCTCGATGATTGGCGTCAACGTGTCGCAGAGTGTGGCGATGGATATCACGATAAGGAAAAACCAGATTGTAAGAATCAAGTATTTCAAGAAGACCACCGAAACCTTGTATCCTAAGGAAAAGATGAAACCGGGCGTTGATATCTTGAAGGGCTTCGAATGGAGAGAAGACCTGCGCCCGAAAGACAAAAACGACATCTTCCGTAAGGAAATAAAAACGTCAGAAGGCGAGGGGAACACACGCAGAAAAGGCCGTCGCAAATAATTTTTAAAAAATTGTTGTGCGTATCAAAATAATCTGTATTTTTGCACCGCAAAACTGAAGGGGTATTAGCTCAGTTGGTAGAGCGTTTGAATGGCATTCAAAAGGTCAGGAGTTCGATTCTCCTATGCTCCACAAAAAATCGGTAACACGTTGAAAATCAATGGTTGCCGATTTTGTTTTTATATGTCATTATCGAATCGACATAATGCTGCCTATCCTCGAAGGAAATGTCGTGGAAGCAATAGACGTCGTTCCACACAACAAAACGCAGCAAGCAGCAAAAACACAGTTGATATTATTAATTTAATATGTTTCATTCTTTAACAATACGTTCCGTGAATTCTTTACCGTCGCTCATTCTCACTTTGATTAGGTATAAACCTGGTGTGAGGTTGGCGATGCTGATGGTTGACGATTGTGGAGACGCGCCATGGCCTGTCTCTACAAGGCGGCC
>JAGCFU010000011.1 GCA_017649945.1 Bacteroidales bacterium
AATGCAAGAGCTTGATAATGAGATAAATGTGAAAGGCTGGGTGCGTAACAAACGCGGCAGCAAAAACGTCGCTTTCATCGCTTTGAACGACGGCTCGACCATCAACAACCTGCAGCTGGTCATCGATTTGGAGAAGATTCCTGAGGAAAACCTCGCCCTGATGCATGCCGGCGCGTCGGTCTCAGCCATCGGTAAACTCGTGAAATCAGCGGGAAGCGGACAAAACGTGGAGCTTTCGGTCAGCAGCATCGAGCTTCTCGGTCCGGCTAACCCGGATTTCTATCCGTTGCAGCCTAAGAAACACTCGCTGGAGTTCCTCCGCGACATCTCACATCTGCGTTTCCGCACCAATACCTTCGGCGCAGTGTTCCGTATCCGCCACGCCATGGTGTTTGCAATACATAACTTCTTCAACAGCAAGGGTTTCTACAATATCCATACCCCTCTCATCACAGCATCCGACGCTGAAGGCGCAGGCGAGATGTTCCAGGTGACAACCCTCGACCTCAACAACCTTCCGAGAACAGAAGAAGGCAAAATCGACTACAGCCAGGATTTCTTCGGAAAATCGACAAACCTCACTGTGTCTGGTCAGCTCGAAGGAGAATTGGCAGCAACAGCTCTGTCGAAGATTTACACTTTCGGTCCTACTTTCCGCGCCGAAAACTCAAACACCACACGTCACCTCGCAGAGTTCTGGATGATCGAGCCTGAGATGGCATTCTACGACATCCACGACAACATGGAACTCGCTGAAGAGATGCTTAAGTACTTGATTCAGTACGCATTAGACAACTGCATGGACGACCTTCTCTTCCTCAGCAAACGTCTCCAGGAAGAAGAAAAGAACAAGAAAGAAGAAGAGAAATCAATGGAACTCATCGAGAAACTGCATTTCGTTCTCGAGCATCCGTTCCAGGTTTTGACATATACAGAGGCTATCGACATCCTCAAGAACTGCAACTATAATAAGAAAGGCAAGTTCCAGTATCCTATCACTGGCTGGGGCGTCGACCTGCAGTCGGAGCACGAGCGCTACCTCGTCGAGAAACACTTCAAGAAACCTGTGATTTTAACCGATTACCCGATGGAAATCAAGGCGTTCTATATGAAACAGAACGAAGACGGCAAGACTGTCCGCGCCATGGACGTGCTCTTCCCTGGCATCGGCGAGATCATCGGCGGCTCAGAGCGTGAGACCGACATGGACAAACTGCTCAGACGTATGCATGAAGTAGGAATCCCTGAGGAATCAATGAACTGGTATCTCGACTCACGCCGTTTCGGCTCAGTGCCTCACTCAGGCTACGGCCTCGGCTTCGAGCGTCTGCTTCTCTTCGTGACAGGCATGAGCAACATCCGTGACGTCATTCCGTTCCCGAGAACTCCAAAGAACTGCCTCTACTAAAATATCATGGGCTCGCAGAGATTAACTCAGACGCAAAAACTGCTTCAGAAGCTGTCGCCACAGCAGATTCTCATCATGAAACTGCTGCAGATACCGACAATGGAGCTCAGCACACGCATCAAAGAGGAAATCATGACGAACCCAGCCCTCGAAGAAGGCGAGAACCGCGACTACGAGGATGATATCAACAACGAAAGCATCAATGACGACGTCGACACCTTCGAAGACGAGCAAAGCGACGACGAACATTACGACCCACTCGATGACTTCGACGACTATCTGAAAGATGACGACGAAGACGACGCAGCATACAAATATTCAGTCAACAACAGCAGTCCCGACGACAAACACTACGAGGCGCCTATCACCAACGAGACCACGTTCCAAGACTCGCTCATGGAACAGCTCGGATTCCGCAAACTCGACGAGAAGAAACGCAAAATCGGGGCTTATATCATAGGCAACCTCGACGATGCCGGATACCTCTCACGACCGGTCAACGGTATCGCCGACGACCTGCTGTTCACGCAAAACATCGATGCCACCGAAGACGAGATACGTGAGGTCCTGGCCATCATACAGGACTTCGACCCGGCAGGCGTCGGCGCGACAAACCTACAGGAGTGCCTGCTGATACAACTGCGACGTATCAACGAGGAAAACCCAAGCAAAGACTGCGAAAATGCAATAACCGTCATTGAGAAGTTCTTTGACGAGTTCACGAAAAAACACTACGACAAAATCGTTGCACGCAGCGAAATGTCTGACGAGGAATTCAAACGCGCACTCAACATTATCTTGTCACTCAACCCGAAACCAGGCGGCTCGTCAGGCACCATAAGCCAAAGCAACGACTATATCATACCTGATTTCACGGTCATCAACAACGGCGGCGACCTCGAACTGCAGCTAAACAGCCGCAACACTCCGGAACTGCATGTCAGCCGCGATTTCATCGACATGCTCAAAGAATATTCCAAAGGCAAGGACAGCCCGGAGAAACGCGAAGCCGTGACGTTCATCAAGAATAAAATCGACTCGGCAAACTGGTTCATCGACGCCATCAAACAACGGCAAAGCACGCTTTACGTCACCATGAAAGCCATCATGGATTACCAGAGAGAATTTTTCCTAACTGGCGACGAAGGCAAGCTTAAGCCCATGATTCTCAAAGACATATCAGAAAAGGTAGGCCTCGACATCTCAACGATTTCACGCGTGGCAAACAGCAAATATGTGCAGACGGCATACGGCACATTCCAGCTCAAGTTCTTCTTCAGCGAAGGCCTCGTCAACGACGAAGGCGAAGAGGTTTCAACACGCGAAGTCAAGAAAATAGTGCGCGAAAGCGTCGACAATGAAGACAAGTCCAACCCGTTGACCGACGACGAGTTAACATCCATCTTGAAAGAAAAAGGATATACCATAGCGCGCCGCACCGTGGCAAAATACCGCGAACAGCTCGGCATACCTGTAGCACGTCTACGCAAAGTGTTATGAAAACAGCAAAAATCATCTCGATAATAGGACATCCAGTCTTCCACCCGACATGGATGATGATAATGCTGCTGCTTTCAGGCTTGACGCGATTCACCCCGGGCAATGACCTGACATTCCTAACCATCACATTTTCAATGACTTGCCTCGTTCCAGCCTTGATTATCGTTATGATGAAGAAATGGCATGTCATCAAGTCTTTCGAGATGGAGGAACGTGACGACCGTCTCGGACCGTTGTTCATAATGGTGCTGTTCCTCTACACCACACTGAGATTTTTCAACAGATTCGAGCTGTTTTCACTATTCAGTTTTTACCTCACGACAACGATTGTTGTAACTATTTTGGCTTTTGTCATCACATTTTTCTGGAAAATAAGCCTGCATTCACTCGGATGGGGCAACCTCACGGCATGTCTCTTCATCATGACGACAGCCTCGATACGGATGTATCTCCTGTATTTCATCGGCTGCATCATAATTTCAGGCATCGTAGCCGCCGCCCGACTAAAACTCAAATCCCACAGCAACGCCCAGATTTACACTGGTTTTGCCATGGGATTCGCTACAGTAATTATACTTTATTTCCTTTTCCTGCTTTAATAAGCTCTGATGCCGATACCTATCGACAACGGCATAAGCTCAGGACCTTTATCCTTCTTGAACGAACTTGTGAACTGGTATCCTATATAAAGGTTGATGCATCTGTAACCTATTCTCGCGAAAGCTGAGTAAATAACGCTCTCTGTACCTGACAGATTCCTATATTGCACCTCCCACATATGCTCAAGTTCCTCACTATCTTCTTCGACAGGGAAGATTTTACCTTTAATCTTTGTCTTGCTTGACAAAAGGAAGCCGATTTTTCCTCCAAAAGAAATCTTGAATTTGTTGGCAATTCTGAAATTCAACTCCATCGGGATGTCAAAATAATTGAAATTCAGCTTACTTTTTTTGGTGTATCCATGCGTAAACGCCATCGGTGTAGTATACGGATCGGCCAAATAAGCGCTTTTGATGTAATAATTGTGGCAGGAGACGCCAACACCGAAAGAAACAGTATGTTTCGACTCGCCCATCGGCATATTATATGTGATGTATGCGTTGAAACCCTGATTTATAGTACGCAAATTAAAATTCTCATAACCACCTTTACCTTGGTTGACATCGGTAAACAAGTCAAAACCGACTGTCATCTTACCGTTTGTGCGGTCTTTCAGAAGTTGTGCGTTCGCCATGAACGACATTGTAAGCAACACAGCCAACAAAAAAAATTGTTTCTTCATATTCAACTTATTGATATTCAATTTCTTATTTTATTTATTAATTTCTGACGCTTGTCAAGCAGTGCGTCCATCTCTTCTTCCGACAGGTCGGGATTCTTCAGCTGAGAGTCGATTGCTTCGATGAGAACCTGATAATTTTCGCCTGTCTGCAACGACTCGAAAGCCTTTTCCTTGAGTTCCACGTCTTTAATATGATCTGCAGGCAGGTCGTCAATGTCAGCATCCTCGCCAAGCTGTTCGCGAAGTTTCTTTATCAGTATGGAGATGAAATTCTGCGCCATGCCACTATCCATCATGCTGAACATCTCTACCGAAAACTGGTCTTTAATCAGCTCATACTGAGTAAGATAGGCTTTCAGTTGCTCAACTTGATCCTTATCCATTCCGGGCACGTCATCAGGCGGATATTTCTCCATCACCTTTTTGAAAAGCCTGAACAGTTCATCTATCTGCTTTTTTAATTCTTCGTTCTCCATACTTTATTTATAACGAATAAGCCATCAAAAATTGTTTCAAACTGATAATTTTTTAATCATCATAAAAGATACCGTTATTAAAATCGTATATGGTATCGTTCAAATAAAGGCTGTCAAGCAGAAGTGTATCGATTACAAACTCCTCTTCCTCGACAAACACTTTTTTTGTGACAGTGTCCGTTTCCAGAGTGTCCAAACTGATGTCACCTGCGCAAAGTGCAAGATACGGCAACTCGATACGGTCGGCTGTCACGAAAGCGTTTTTATATTCTTTTTTCACCCTCTGATACAGGTTTTCAGCCTCCAGACGCGTGCGGAAATCACCTATACGCAAACGATAATAAGGCTGTCCGAACACCAGATATATTGGAATTTCAGGATATTTCTTGGCGAAAACCTCCTTCACGCTGTCGGCATGCCTCAACGCATCGTTGCCAAGCTCCATAAAAATCTGCACTCTGAAGCCCTCAATGGTGCTGTCATTGTCATGAATCTGACGCTGTTTCATTATCAATGTGTCGATTTTCGGGCTCTGATTTAAAATCATGACACCGTCCTGTGCAACACAACTTATTGATAATAAGCACATTAAGACCAAAAACAATATTTTATTCTTCAAAATACAAAATTTTTTGCTAAATTACGGAAAAGTTTTCACATTAGAGGGATTTTTTGTAATTTTGTCAATAATTTTTTCACTATGAATGAAAATCTCGACGCATACGGCACTTCGATGAGCAAGGCTGAGAAGGAGATAGAGCAGGTTTTGAGGCCTGACGCCTTCGCCAGTTTCGCCGGACAGGAGCAGGTCGTTGCAAATCTTAGGGTTTTTGTGCAGGCGGCGGCGCAACGTGGCGAGTCGCTTGACCATGTGTTGCTCCACGGGCCTCCGGGATTGGGCAAGACCACTTTGTCGCACATCATCGCCAACGAACTCGGCGTGAACATGAAGATGACTTCGGGTCCGGTACTCGACAAGCCAGGCAACCTCGCAGGACTGCTCACGAGCCTCGAGAAGAACGACGTGCTGTTTATCGACGAGATTCACCGTCTGAGTCCCGTCGTTGAGGAATATCTCTACTCCGCCATGGAGGATTTCCGCATCGACATCATGATTGAGACGGGTCCCAACGCACGCAGTGTACAGATTCAGCTCAACCCATTCACACTCATCGGCGCCACCACACGTTCCGGACTGCTCACAGCGCCGCTGCGCTCGCGTTTCGGAATCAACATGCGCCTCGAATATTACGATTCAAAGACACTGTCAAACATCATAAAACGCTCAGCGTCAATACTCAAGGTGCCGATCGACGACGAAGCGGCTTTCGAGATAGCCAGAAGAAGCCGTGGCACACCGCGTATCGCGAACCTGCTGCTGCGTCGTGTCCGTGACTTCGCGCAGATAAAAGGCGACGGCAGAATCACAATAGATATCGCAAAAATCGGACTGAAGGCGCTAAACGTCGACCAGCATGGCCTCGACGACATGGATAACCGTATCCTGTTGACCATCATAGAAAAATTCAAAGGCGGACCGGTGGGCGTGAACACCATCGCCACAGCCGTCGGAGAAGAGGCAGGCACCATAGAGGAGGTATGCGAGCCGTTCCTTATCCAGGAAGGTTACCTCATGCGCACACCACGCGGCCGCGTCGCCACCGACCTCGCCTACAAACACTTGGGAATATTCAAAGGAGCCGACCAAGGGTCTCTCTTCTAAACCAGACAAATTTTCCGGATTACATAAAAAAGAAACAGCTTCCTTGGGAGGGAAGCCGTTTCCAAATTAACCATTTAAAACTTAATCCTATGAAAATCAAAGCTTTACTCTCTCTTGCTTTGTTTTTTCCTTTTTACTTGCCCACAATCCGTAGACCTCGCTGACGTTGCCGGCCGTAATGAACGCGTTGATGCCGTTTTCGTTGATGTGATTCATCAACTTGGCGAACTCGTCTTTTGTAAGCAACGCCTCAATCTCAACCTTCTTCTGGTTGCTGTAACCGCCAGTGACATCGTACATGGTGACACCACGCTGCAACTCACTGATGATGAAGTCCTGAATGTGCTTGTACTGTGGGCTGATGATGCAGACACGCTTTCTGTTGTTCAAACCTGCCGTGAAATAATCGACGACGATACCGTTGATCCATGTTCCAATCAAGCCGATGACCACAATGTTGAACGGGTTGATTGCGAAAGCTGTCAAGCAGATAACTGTGCCGGCCACTGTCACTGACGCTCCGATATCAAAGTGCATGTACTTGTTGACAATCTTTGCGAGAATGTCAAGACCGCCTGTCGAAGCGTTGATTTTGAACAATGTAGCCTGAGCGAAACTGAGGATAAGCACGAAACAAACGAGGTCGAACCACGGGTCCCCCATCAACGATGAGACATAGTCCCTACCATTCTGGAGCACCTCGTGTGACCATCCGCCTGTCGAAGCGTCGAAGAAAGCACTCTTCTCACCGTACAATTTGGTGATAACCATCTGGTACGGCAGGTACTTCTCAAACAACGCTGTGAAAGGTCCCAATATCAAAGCGGTGTAAACCGTCTTGATACCGAACTCCTTACCTATTAAAAAGTAAGCCAAAACAAGCAAGATGGCATTGATGATGAAAATCATCACTGACACCTCAAGATGCACACCGAACAACATCTGCGATACCTCCGCCAAAACGATGGAAAGACCGGAAATCGTACCGATGATGAGCTTGCTTGGCACTAAAAAATAGTGAACACAAATGGCCGTCAAAATCATGCCAAATGTCATAATGAGAAACTCAACCCAGAACTTCTTGGTTGCTACGTAATCCCAAACTTGTTTTGCACTTACCATTTTTTAAAAATTTTATTGACTGTTACCATTTGTTTCGGGGTGCAAAAGTACACATAAATTTCCACGCTTCAACACTTTTTTGAGAATATTTTCAAATATTTTTTATTTATTTGATTATCAACATTTTAAAAACAAATATTTTTTGATTTTCGCGCCTGCTTTGAGAAAAACATTCTTTGTTGAAAGTCAAATTTTTACGCTTTTTCTACAAAAAATTTGTTTTTTTTTGTATTGGTTTTTTTTGTATTTTTGCGTCTTGAAAACAAGTTTACATGAAAATAATTAAATTTGCAACATTTATAGTAATTGCTATATCATTGTCTTTCAATGCATTAGCAAATCCGTTAAAAACCATTAATATAAAAGGCAAAGTCTTCGACAAAGACAGCGGCGAAGCTCTCGAATACGCTACAGTGAGTCTGTTCAGCCTCCCCGACTCCACTTTTATGACCGGCATGGTCACCGACATGAACGGCGCCTTCACACTCGAGGCAGGCAAAGGACAATATTACATCGACATCAAGTCAATGGGTTACAAGACAAAAATCATTAATGTGACCGTGAAAAACGATGTCGACGATGTGAATCTGGGCAAGATACAGCTTCAGCAAGACACAGAGCTCCTTGAGGCCGTGGAAATCGTGGCGGAGAAGAGCACCATGACCATGACTCTCGACAAACGCGTCTTCAACGTCGGAAAAGACCTTCAAAGCACGGCAGGCAACGCCATCGAAGTGCTCGAAAACATCCCTTCTGTCACCGTTGACGTCGAAGGTAACGTCAGTTTACGTGGTGACGACGGCGTGCAGATTCTCGTCGACGGAAAAGTGTCGGGACTCGTGGGACTGAGCACACAGGATGCCTTGCGTAGTCTGCAGGCCGACATGATAGAACGCATCGAGGTGGTGACCAACCCTTCAGTGAGATACGACGCCGAAGGCACAGCAGGCATCATCAATATAGTGCTGAAAAAAGACAAACGCAAAGGTTTCAACGGCAGCGTCGACGTGCGCGGCGGATTCCCGTTCGAGTGGGGCAAGGCACGACCTGAACCTTTCCCGTTCCAGGCCGGCATCGGAACAAGCCTCAACTATCGCCTCAAACGATTCAACTTCTTCACAAGCTACAACTACAACTATCGTGACGACATAAGCGACGGATATACTAAAACAGAGTATTTCGACGACGAGCATCCTTACGATCCCGACATCCACAACCACGACGACGCGGTTCAGATCTCAAGGCAGACCACCGAACGTAGCAGACACTCGCACGGCAACAACATCAGAGGCGGACTCGATTATTACATCACCGACGACGATATCATCTCTTTCTCAGCGATGTACCGCCAAGGAGAAGGCCATAACACCCCTACCGTGACTTACATCGACGATTTCCCGTCAGGAGGCGACTCACAATACAAAAAACGTTCGGAAGACTGGCATAACAGCCGCCCGATGTACGAGTTCACCCTCGATTACGACAAATATTTCACTACAAAAGACAACTTCCTCAAGACTTCGTTCCGTTATTTTGAAAACAAAAACAAGGAGTGGTCAGACATCTACGACAGACACTATGCCTCACAGGAAGACATGGACCACGACATCGTTATCGACTCATCGGTGATACGACAGCACACCAACACCACTGAGACGCACCGCCGTTTCCAGGGAATGGTTGATTTTGCTTATCATCTCGGGCTTCACAGCATCGAGGCGGGAGTAAAATATAACAACGGCATGCCGAACAACGACGCCATCGTGATGCAAAACGACAGCTTGCTCACCGATTATTGCCATAATTTCGACTATAACCAGCAAGTCATGGCGTCATACGCGAGCTACGGCACGGAATTGGGACTCTTCTCTTTCCTCATCGGAGCACGCTATGAATACACCTATACCATGGCTAACTACAAAAACCAGGCTGACGGCAAGCACACACAGAGTTATCACGATATCTTCCCGAGCGGACACATCAACTACAAGCTTACAGAGAAAGACCAGCTGCAGGTAAGCTACACACGCCGCATACGCCGTCCGGGCTACTGGCAGATGGCACCATACCGTTCATTCAACGATGACCGTAACTTCCGCGTCGGTAACCCTGCACTGAAACCAGTATACACCGACAGCTACGAGTTCTCATACCTTAAATTCTGGGAAGGCGGAAACTTCAACCTCACCGGATATTACCGCCACAGCACCGATGTGATACGTTACTTCACAGAGGTTACAGGCGACATCTCCACAAGCATGCCGCACAACTTCGGCATCAGCGATGACTACGGACTCGAAATCGTCGGTCAGGTGAAAATTTTCAAATGGTGGAGCACAAGCGGCAACGTCAACTTCTTCGAGTCATCGACTGTAGGCGACCACACCTCGACCACGACAGGCATCAAAAAGCATTACACCACCGATTCTTACAACCTCATGGGACGTCTCGTGATGAAGTTTGAATTCAAGAAAATATGCAACTTCCAAATCACCGGACATTTTAGGACGCCGCACGACGAGCCTACCGGCTTCCGCGAGGCACATTACTGGGCAGATTGCGCCGCATCACGCGACGTGTTAAAAGGCAAAGGCACCGTCTCACTTAATGTACGCGACATATTCGGGACACACGAACACGGTGGAGAAGCCTGGGGCGCAAACTATTGGCAATACAACAACAGCTCGTGGAGCAAGACCACAGTCACGCTCAACTTCAACTACCGCATCAACCAGCAGCCGAAGAAACAACGCGACACCGAAGAATTCAACGGCAGTGACGATGACGGAGACGATGATTAATTATTCTACAACGAATTCATCGCAGAATATCCAAGAAGGCTCCCCTGCTCCCACATGCCATTCCGGGCACACTCCAGGGTTGGCGGCAACCATCCTGACATAACGTGCTTTCATCCTCTTGTTAACGTCAAGTTCTTGAATAACAGCGTCTTCAGCATCTTGTACAATCTCGTTTTCAACAACTGCGACCGACTTGAAGTTCCTGCCGTCTTCAGAGATAAAGAACTCCACCTGCGACGGCATGAAAATCCACGACTTCTGGTCTTGCAGGAAACTGCCGGCGAGACGGGTGAAATTTGTAACCTCACCCAAGTCAACGGTGACGTCGACATCCACGCCATAATAACCCTGCCACATACCGACACGGAAATTGTCGTTACCGCGCTGTAAATCAATCAATGCAATGTCGCCACCGGCCTCATACTGGTTGCTGTAAGGATTCTTTATCTTGATTTTACGGCCTGCCGCAATTTTCTTGAACGAGCCTTCCGAAACCGTCGATTTACGGCCATCGATAACAGCTGTAGCCTTTACATCAGTGGTCTTGTCGATAGTAAACCGACCTGTGTATTCCATCTCATCGCCGTTATTCAAAGTGTAATAAATCTTAACGTTTTTGTCAGGATGCGTGATGCTGACATTCAAAGTGTCGTAAAACACATATTTCGTTACGTTGATAATCGGTGTCATCACGATTTGTTCAGATGTGATGCGCATCACCGGACAGTCTTTCTCGTCGGTAGCCCAAGTGGTGTTGCGGTTTGAAGTCATAGTGAACTCTATATTACCGCCGTTAAGCACTTCATCGCAGTATAAGTAGCTGCGATTCAACGGCTTACCATTCAATTTCACTGACTCGATAAATCTGTTTTCTCTCGACAGGTTTTTCGCTTTTATGGTGAATTTCTTGCCATTTTCAAAATTAAGTGTCATCTCCTCAAAATGGGGCACACCGATGATGAACATGCCGCTCGCAGGTGTCACAGGGAAGAATCCCATCGCGCTCATCACATACCATGCCGACATCTGACCGCAGTCTTCGTTGCCGCAGAGACCATCAGGCTGATCGGTGTAAAGCTCGTCCATAATCTGACGGACAATCTTTTGCGTCTTCACAGGCTTTCCGACAAAATTGAAGAGATAAGCCATGTGGTGTGACGGTTCATTACCGTGAGCATACTGTCCGATGAGGCCTGTGATATCCACCTGTTGACGTCCGGTGAGGTCAGAAGCAGTGTTAAACAGCTGTGAAAGCATGTTTTCATAATTCTCTTTGCCGCCCATCAAATCAATGTGGCTGTTAACATCCTGAGGCACAAAGAAATTATATTGCCAAGTGTTGGCCTCTGTCAGCATGAAATTAACCTGGCGCGGGTCGAATGGTGACACGAAGCCTCCGTTTTTACGGCCACGGAAGAACTTTGTCTCAGGGTCGTAAAGGTTTTTGTAATACTGCGCACGTTTGTAGAACTCGGCTGCGATGTCATGTTTGCCCATCTTCTCCGCCATGCGCGCGATACACCAGTCGTCGTAAGCGTATTCAAGCGTTGTTGAGACAGACTCACCTGCCATATCTGCAGGGATGTAACCGTATTTTCTATAGAAATTGAGACCCCACATGTCTTCGTTGGCCCTGGCAACCATCGCTGCGAGAGCTTTCTCGGCATCGAAGCCTTTGATTCCGTTGATGTAAGCGTCGGCCATGACAGGGATTGAGTGATAGCCAATCATGCAATGTGTCTCGTTGGCGGCAAGTTCCCATGTAGGAAGCAACCCGCCAGTCTCATAATTGTCAATGAAAGTGTTTATGATATCCACTGCGCGCTCCGTCTGAATCATGTCGAGCAACGGGTTCTCGGTGCGGAACGTGTCCCATTGCGAGAAAACGGTATATCTCGGACGGTCAGCCTGATGCACCTTCAAATCATGGGCACGATAGCGTCCGTCGACATCGGAATAGAGGTTAGGTACGATAAACGAGTGATACAGTGCGGTATAGAACACTTTCTTATCCTTTTCATTCTTACTATTCACAATGATACGGCTCAGTTCATTATTCCAAGAGTCATAAGTTTTTTCAGCCAAAGAATCCAGATCGAAGTCAGTGATTTCAGACTCAAGGTTTTTCTTTGCTCCTTCCACGTCGACGGCTGATATGCCGATGCGCATCACGAGTGGGGTGCCGTCGTTGTCGAAATCGAAGGCGTAGACAAGACCTTCTTCGTTCTGTTCATGCGATTTGATAGGTTTGGAGAACTCCGCGTAGAAGTAGATGTACTGGTCGCGGGCCCAATATCCTGAGCGGCGGAATCCGCTGATGGCGTTGTCACCTTCGACTTTCGCCCATGCTTCGTAAATCTTCTCCGCCGACAATGTCGACTCTTTCAGATCGAGGATTACCGCGGCGTTGCTTCCTTCCGGGAAAGTGTAGCGATGCATTGCGGCACGTACGCCTGCTGCAAGTTCAACCTTAATATTATAATCATCCAACACAACGCTGTAAAAGCCCGGACAAGCAGTCTCTGTCTCATGACGGAAAGCGGAACGGTATTCGCTTGATTTATAATGCTTTTCACCCGTTATCGGCATAAAACGGAAGTCGCCATAGTCGTTGCAACCTGTTCCGCTGAGGTGTGTGTGACTGAATCCGAGGATATGGTTATCGGAGATATGATAGCCCGAACATCCGTCCCAGTCATCCATTCTCGTGTCAGGACTGAGCTGCACCATTCCAAAAGGTGCCGTGGCACCGGGATACGTATGCCCGTGACCACCGGTTCCTATAAATGTATTAACGTAAGTAACAACGTTTTGCGGCTTATCTTTAGCGCAAGACGCCAACAGCAGAACTGCTGCAAACAATAAGAGTGCTTTTTTCATTTTAATGGTATTTTTCGAGGCATAAAATTACTTCATTTTTCAATATCACCTTAAAAATTTTTTCAATTTTTTCAAAAAAAAAGACACACCTATAATAATAATGTGTATCTTTGCATCCAAATTAATTGAATTTGAAATTTATTAACTCAAAATTAACAACAATGAAAAAGGTATTTTTACTTTCGTTAGGCCTTATCATGGGCTTAGGTGCATTCGCACAGAACAGAGTCATGAAAAATGACAAGAAGGCTTTCACTGTTGACAGCAGAAAAACCGTTGTCGGCACTGAAACCACAACACAAGCTTCAAGCTATGCTCCAAAAACAGCTAAGAGCGTTATCATCAACAGATGGGAAGACATGGAAGACGCTGAAACAATTGAGACTTACTATGACCTTCAGTCAAACAGCTGGTGCTCAAACCGTATGTACCAGTTGCCAACCGGTCAAGTCGGTATCGTTGCAACAATGTCACACGAAAACAACCAGTCAGCTTCAGACCGTGGTACAGGTTACAACTTTTATGATGGCAGTGACTGGGGCGACCAGCCGGAAGAACGTGTCGAAGGAAGTTACAGAACAGGTTGGCCAACAATCGCACAGTGGGGTGCAGAAGGTGAAATCATGATTTCACACTCACCTTGCCGCGCATGGGTAAGAGAAGTTGCCGGCCAAGGCGCTTGGGTTTTGAAAGGCACTCTCCCTGCAGTTCCGGAAGGTTATCCTTACTCAGGCGATGACTTCTCATGGCCAAGAGTTGCAACTTCAGGCGACAACCACAACATCATCCATGTCATCGGTGACATCCAGCACTCAATCTCAAGCGACGAAGTTGAACACTATCAGGTTTACCTCCGTTCAACAGACGCTGAAAACTGGACAATTTCTTACTCACCACTCGCACAGGACGATGAGGCTGTTGGCCATTACTCAGCTGATGCTTACAACATCACAGCTAACGGTCACAACGTCGCTATCATTTACGGTGACGACCTCCAGAGCCACATTGTCATGTACAAATCAACTGACGACGGCCAGACATGGGAAAGAACAGTTATCTGGGAGAACCCATATTACGGATGCGACTGGGCAACAGATGAATGCTCAATCTTCACCGACACAATGTACGGACCATCAAATGTCGCTATAGTTATCGACAACAACGGCGTTGTCCACGTTGCAATGAACACATATGAATACATCCATGACGAAATCGGCAACACATACACCACATATAGAGGCCGTGCTATTGACGGTATCTACTACTGGAACGACACACGTGAGGCTCCTATCCAGTCACCTGACGGCAACCCACACCACGCTCTGAGACTCTGGTGGCCAGATACAGAGAATCCAGGATACGTCAAGATGGATGCCGACTCAACAAAATGGATCGGATTTGTTCCTATGCACTACGATGAAACAGGATCACTTATCGAATACGACAACGATAAATTCTATATCGAAAACGATTACTTCTACAAATTCCGTAGCGGTCAGTCAGGTATGATGGCTTTCTCATGCGATCCTAACGGCAACCTCGCATGCGCATACTCAGCACCTAATACAGCTCGTGAAGACGGTAGCCATTACTACAGAAGCATCTATGTAAGCTATTACAATGTTGCAGAAGGTTACTGGCATCAGGTTGAAGACGACCTCATGGATAATATCATGCTTATGTATTCAGAAGGTATCTTCACCATCTCAGTTGACAACACAGCCAACGTCGGTGAATTCTGGTTCGGTTTCCAGGCAGACGATGAAATCGGTTTATACTGGGGTTCAAACGCAACACAGACAGCAGGAACACAGAACTACATCCACGCTTGTAAAGTCATTGCCAACCCAGAGTTCGTAAACGTTCCTGAAACAGAGGCACAGGATGTTGTTTATAACATCTATCCTAACCCTGCAACAGACTACATCATGGTCAGCTCAGCAATGGCAGCAAACGCAACAATCACTTTTGTTAACCTCGCCGGCCAGGTTGTAAAGAGCTACAACCAGAACCTCACACTTGGTGAAAACTCAGTCAGCATCGATCTCGAAAGCGGAGTTTACTTCTGCACAATCAATGCTAACGGCTTCAATAAAACTGTTAAAGTCGTTGTTAAATAACAACTCCTTTAACGGATAAGCGCTACGCTGATAAGGAGGATAAGAAAGGATAAGACTTATCCTCCTTTTTTTTAAAACATATTAAAACCAAAAGAAAATTTATGGAATATTCATTTGAGAAACTCAAAGTCTGGGAAGAATCAAGAAATTTGGTTTGTTCTGTTTATTCATTATTACAAAAATATCCTAAATATGAATTATTCAGTTTATCTGATCAGATAAGAAGAGCCGTCATTTCAATCCCATCAAATATTGTTGAAGGAAATATTAAAAAATCAATCAAAGAAAGATTACATTTTTTTGAAATATCTTATGGATCATTAATGGAAGTATATTGTCAATTAATAATTTCAAAAGATTTAGGATATATAACAGAAAATGAATTATTCGACATCAAACTACAAATAGAACATGTCAGTTATTTATTAACAAAACTCAAAAAATCTCTAGAAACCAACTAATCTTTCTTATCCATCTTATCCATCTTATCCTCCTTATTCCTCCCGAGTCCCCGTCAGGGGACGAGGAACCTATAACCACCATTTACGATGCCTGAAAAACAATGTGAGTCCGACTCCCATAACCACCATCACCCCAACAATAACCCATAGCGCAATAGTGGAGCCTTCAGGGATGAACGGGAACACCACGTTCATACCGAAGATACCGGTAATAAACGTCAAAGGGAGGATGATAGACGAAATCAGAGTGAGAATCTTCATGATTTCGTTCGTTTTGTTGGTCTGCATCGAGTCGAACGTCTTGGACAGACCCTCGATAAGGTCTTCGTAGTCCTCGGTCATATCCCATACCTTCTGGTAGTAGTCGAGGATGTTGCCCCAGTAGTCTTCCATGTATTCCAAGTCGCCGAAACCTCTGATCTGACCTGTTTCGAAGGAGTGGAACACCCTCAACTGAGGCTTGAACAAAGTGTTTATCGTGATGATATTCTTTCGTGTCACGCTGATTCTCTCGATAATCTTCACCTGCTTGGTTCCGAAGAGCTCGCGGTTTATCAATTCAAGGTCGAGTCCCACTTTCTTCAAGAGATAGAGAGACTCCATCATCAGTTTCTCAAATATGCGATACAGCAAGATATCGGAAGTCTTGAGGTTCTGCTCGAGCTCCGCCATGTCGCGTTCCTGATATTCGTTGAAGAGTTGGCTCACATACCAAGGCGATTTCTCGATGGTGATGATATAATCCTTGCCCCAGAAGAACTTCACCTCTTTTGTCTTGATGAACTTGTTCTGTCTGTCGAAGTTAGGATACTGAAGAATCAGGAAGTAATAGTCGTCGTAGATATCTATTTTCGGGCGTTGGTTAACCGACTTGCAGTCTTCAATGTCCAAGGGGTGGAAATGGAATTTCTCTTTCAGAAATTTAAAGTCTTCTTCCGCCGGATTCGTCACATGACGCCATTTCAGCGAGCCGATTGTCAGTGTTTCAATCATGCTGTCCCCCTTTCTTTATTTAAATAAGATTCTACATTCGATTACGATTTCTATTAAAAGTGCAAAAATACAAAATTTTTTTTTAAAAAATAAAAAAAAGTGAGAAATGTTTGCACATTCCCCACTTTTAGTATACTGATTAAACCGATTATTTCGATTTTCTCAAGAACATTCCAGGCTGGATTTTGCAGTTGCCTTTAAACAATGTCTCGGTAACGCGCAGACCTTGCTTGTCACGTTTTTTCAAGACTTCAGGAGCTTTTCCGCCTACGAATGCGGCTTCTTCGTTGTTGTTATAGTAAATATTGTCCCAAACTTTGCCTTTAACAACCTTCATTTTGCCTTTTTTGTCTAACTTTCCTGTATTGGCATTATATTGATACACATCAAATTTATCGTCCTCTTCAATACCCTCTTTAGTACCGACTCTTGCGGCTACACGGAATTTCTTAGGCGGCCTTGGGTTTTCAAGCAACAAGCCGGTACGTGCATTTTTAAGACCTTTTGCCTTGAATGTCGTGGCTGTCACAGGACGTTTTTTCTTGTCAACCTGAGGTTCATATTTATCAGCGGCATCATCGCCAACACCTTCATCGTTATCCCAAACCATACCCGGCTGGGCGATAACATAACCGTAGAAGTTGCCGTCTTCGTCTACAACTGAGAACTGTTCGCCGCCACGCAAACCTTCTTTGACACCGATTTTAGCAGTGATGGTCTTACCTTCAACAGTGATAGGCGCTGTTAGTCTCGGACTGACAAGGCTGTAGAAGTCAAGAAGCGGAGTCCATACTTTGAACACATCGTTACGAATCTGCAATTTTTCAAACACCTTATTCAAATTACGAACTATTGTCAAATCGATAATCTGCGAAAATGTTCTTGTCGCGGAGATAAGAACGATGCTCTTATTTTCCTGATGGTCAACATATTCCATTCTGAACTTCCTGCTTGTCTCAAGCAGTCTTGGATTTGCCACTACTTCGTTGTTGAAATAAAGCTCTGTGGCCTCATCCCAAACGAGCTTGTAGAGCCATGTGTCTGATCTAAGTGTGTAGCCGTCTTTTGTTGCTTTGTATGCAGCATTTGCCGCAGCTACCGCACCTGTATGAACAATATCGGCGATAGTTTTATTTGCTCCGTTCTTTAAAGCCTGAGCATGGATAACATCCGCTGCAACGATAGCTGCATCTCTGATGGCTCTTGCAACCGGCTCATTCTCATAAAATTCAAATTTTGTGAAAGTCATGAATGTGAATGGGATGAGTTTCATCGACAATTCCTTTATCTGTGTGTCTCTGTCGCGTTTCAAAGAACTCATAGCGACGTTTTCATCGCCGGCATTGACGGTATAGTAACCTCTTTCAAAGATGGTTGCCATGTTAAGTTTTGCATCCGGATTCTCAGGATTGTCAATGTCATAATTGATTGTTCCGTTCGGATTGTAATTGAACCATCTCATTATAAGTTGGTTTGCAATCTTATTATCTTCGATATATCTTGTGATTCTGTCTCTCAAAATATCATCGTCAATATCAACAGTTTTACCGTTTGAGTCAACTCTTTTTGTTGCGCCCAACGGCACTGAGCCGATATTAACACCATGTTTGTTGTACTGATTCGGGAAGTTCTTGTCCGGATCCATGTATTCATTCCACGATGCCTTGACCACTTCTTCATCCGGGAAATTTTCCGAATCAAGATAAACCATTTCAAGGGAACTGCGCATGTAGAAATACGTTCCGTCCTCATTCTGCGTGATCATTCCGCCATAATTCTGCTCTTGAGCGAAGGCATTGATTGTCAACAACATGGCGACAATCAGCAAAGTAAAAACTCTCTTCATGTTAATAGTATTTATGTTAATAATAATATGAAATTGTTATATGCTCTTGAATATATAGTATTACGTTCGTAAAATTACGAATTATTTTTAAATTCACAACATTTTTTTAAAATTTTGCCTTCTTCCTGATTATATTGTTGATAATCATAGAGTTACAAAAGACAAATAGTGTTTGATTATTTCCATTTCAATGTCTTTATAAGACATCTTACGTCGTCTGTTATAAAGTTTATGACGGGTTGGAGAGAGTCGTTGTTGGGATAAACGTTAAAATAAAGGGAGCCGCGAAGGAAGTGTGCGGTGCTGTCGGTGAGATAAAACTGCAGAGGAGATGCCACGCCTTCACCGTCGAGAAAATAAACCAGGCCGTATACATTCCGCTCCTTATTAATAATGATGCTGTCGCGAATGCCGGTAGCCTTGTTGATATGTTTGGTTATCATCTGATATGAATCCTCGACATATTGCGGGAGATTGCCGTCGACATCCTTATACGATATGTGTATTGTGCCTTTGAAGGCTGGAAATTCCACGTTTATCCACTCTTTTTCATTCGGTGAATGTATGTCGTTGGTTATTGTGGAATAAACAGGATAATCGAAGCTGTAGCGCCGCATCGTGTCGAGTGTAACATATTGTTTTTCAGGCAGGTCGATACGAAAATAGCCACGCGGTTTCGGTTGCGGATTGTCATCACCGCACGAAGCCGTCAACAATAAAAGCATTGTCAATGCAAGGCTAATCGTCAGATTTTTCATTATAGATAACCTTTATTTCAATAATCCTGCGTTTGTCGGCTTTTTCTATCTGGAACGCGAATTCCTTGAACGATGTGGAGAAGCCGGCGCGAGGTATGCGGCCTTCCATTTCGAGGATGAGACCTGCGAGAGTGTCCGACTCGCCTTTTATTTCTTCAAAATACGACTCGTTGATATCGAACACCTTACAGAAGTCGACGAGGCTTGTCTGCGCCTTGAAGACATACGTCTTGTCATCGATTTTCTTATAGTTCTGGTTTTCCACCACCACGTCGAACTCGTCGCTGATGTCGCCGACTATCTCTTCGAGCACGTCTTCCATGGTCACGAGACCTGAAGTGCCGCCGTATTCATCGACGACGATGGCGATATGAATCTTTTTCGCGCGGAAATCCTGGAAAAGGTCGTTGATTTTCTTGTTTTCGGGCACGAAGAAAGCCGGACGGAGCAGTTCTTGCCAGTGGAAATCCTTTTCTTCGAGATGAGGCAGCAAATCTTTTACGTAGAGTATGCCTTTTATCTCGTCGAGAGTGTCTTCATACACCGGAATTCTTGAGAATCCGTTGTCGATAATGAGTTCTAAAAGATGGTCGAATTCGGTGTTTATCCTCACTGCGAACAGTTGCACGCGAGGCTGCATCACGTCACTCACCTCTTTTTCGCCGAATGTCGCGATACCCTGGAGCATGGAACGTTCCTCGCTCGGTGTCTCTTCTGCTGTAGTGATATCGACTGCAGTTGTCAAATCAGTGATTGTCAGCGTGTTATTGTTCTTTTTGGCAAGACGTTTGTCGATTACAGCCGTTGATTTCACCAAAGCAGAACTCAGAGGTCGGAAAACCACCATGAGCACTTTTATTGTCGGGGCGACTGCTGTTGCCAGGGCACGTGCTTTTTTAGCCGCTGTGATTTTCGGAATCATCTCGCCGAAGATGAGAAGCAGCGAGGTCACCGCCACCACGTTGATAATGAAAGCCCACACCGGATTTGCCGCGAGGTTAAACATCCTCGACATGATATAAGTGGAGAATATCGTTATCGTGACATTAACCAAGTTGTTGGTTATCAATATTGTAGCAAGAAAACGTTTTGGGTTGTTCCTCAGTTCGAGCACCAACTTGTCGGAGCGTTTGTCGGAATTCTCCATCTCGTTGATGTCGTTAGGCAACAATGAGAAAAAAGCCGTTTCGCTTGCCGAGGCGAGGGCTGAGAAAAAAAGCAGCACGCACAGGATAACGAGGCAGAGTGCTGTCACCCATGTGATGCCGAGAAAAAACGGAGCTTCAATCATAGTCTAGAACGGGAGGTCGTCGCCATTATAATCCTGACTTGGCATTGGAGCCTCAACAGGTTGTTGCGGCTGTTGGTATTGTGGCTGCTGGTATTGTGGCTGTTGCGGTTGTCCGGCATAGCTGTTATACGATGCGTTCGGATTTTGCTGTTGCTGGCGGTTGCCGCCGAGGCTCATCATCTTATCTACAACGATTTCCGTGATATGTCGTGTAACATTCTGGTTATCAACATATTGACGTGATTTTATTCTGCCTTCCACATACATTTGGTCGCCTTTGACATAGTTGCGGCGTTTGTCAGCGATATCTTGAGCGAGCACACCCCAGCTCACGAGGTTATGCCATTCCGTTTGTTCCTGCCAGTTACCGTCGCGGTCACGATAGCGTTCTGTCGTCGCGAGAGAGACGGTCATTTTTTTTGTTCCGTTATCGAAAGAAATCACTTCCGGATCCTTACCCAAATTACCGATTAGGATAACTTTATTCAGACTTGCCATAGTTTAAAATTTACACAATAATTAATAGTGCAAAAATACCAAAAAAAACGTATCTCTCAGTAAATGAATGAAAAAAATTAATTTTTTTTGCTCACGATATCAAAAATCTTATTATTTTTGCACCCAGAAAAAAGTACAAACATTAAAATACTAATATCATGACAAAAGCTGAAATAGTAGCAAAAATTGCTGAAAAAACAGGTGTTGAAAAAGGCAGCGCACAGGCCGTTGTTGAATCATTCATGGAAGTTGTAATGGATTCAATCAAAAATAAAGAAGCCGTTTATCTCAGAGGCTTTGGCAGCTTCAAAAACATCACAAGAGAAGAGAAGATCGGTAGAGAGAGACTTACAGAGGACAATCCGAACGAGAAATGGGCAGACGGCACACCTAAAAAAGGTTTCAAGGTTGTCATTCCGGAGCACAGCGTTCCATCATTCAAGCCAGCTAAGACTTTCATTAAATATTTGAATAACAAATAATAGTTTTTAAAATTACAAACTATGCCAAACGGTAAGAAACACAAAAGACACAAAATGTCTACCCACAAGCGCAAAAAACGCCTTAGAAAGGACAGACATAAAAAGAAATAATCTTTAAGATTAATTTCTTACGGTACAATAACACAGCATTGGGGAAAACGATGTTGTGTTATTGCTTTTAAATTGAGAATTAAAACCTTTGTAATATTATGGACAACACAACTACAGTTCCGACAGTCAACAGAGAGCTTGTCATCAGTTCTGATGTTTCAGAGGTTAATATTGTTTTGTTGGAAGACAAGCAGCTTGTTGAACTCCACAAAGAGCAAATCAACAGTAATTTCGCTGTAGGCGACGTATATTTCGGCAGGGTGAAGAAGATTTTGCCGGGTTTGAACGCCGCGTTTGTCGACATCGGCAACCAGAAGGACGCTTTTCTTCACTATCTCGACCTTGGCCCACAGATTAACTCGTTGTTACAGTATTCAAAGTTAGCGCACGAGGGCAAGACAGCGCAGACGGTGATGAGCAAGTTCAAGTTGAGTCCCGACATCGACAAGACGGGTAAGATTTCGGACTTCATCCAAGCCGGCGACCAGATTCCGGTACAGATTGCGAAAGAGCCTATCAACACCAAAGGACCGCGCATCTCGGCAGAGATTTCGTTTGCGGGACGTTACATAGTGTTGGTACCGTTCTCGAACAGGGTGTCGGTGTCGCAGAAGATACGCAGCGGCGAAGAACGCAGTCGTCTTAAAAAACTCATTCAGAGCATCCGTCCGAACAATTTCGGCGTCATCATCCGCACCGTTGCCGAAGGCAGGAAGGTGGAGGAACTCGATGCCGACATGCAGTATCTGCTCGGCAAATGGGAGCAGGTCACTGAGTCGTTATACGGAAGCAAGGCTCCGGCGAAGCTTGTGAGCGAACTTGACCGTACCTCGGCGATGCTGAGAGACCTTCTCAACGAGTCTTTTAACACGATAACCGTTGATAATCAGAGTCTTTTTGACGAAGTCAAGAGCTACATCACCACCATCGCCCCACAAAAAGCCGACATCGTGAAGCTTTACAAAGGCAAAGAGCCTATCTTTGAGCATTACGGCGTGGCACGACAGGTAAAGGGGTCGTTTGGTAGGATTGTCACAATCAGAAATGGTGTTTACCTCATCATTGAACACACCGAGGCCATGCACGTCATCGACGTGAACAGCGGCCATCGGTTGAACAAAGAAGCATCTCAAGAAGAGAATGCATTGGCTGTCAATCTGGAATCGGCAGTGGAGATAGCGCGACAGATACGTCTGCGTGACTTGGGCGGCATCATCATCGTGGACTTCATCGACATGCACGAAGCGAAACATCGCAAAGAGCTGTTCGACAAGCTACAGGAAGAGATGGCGAAAGACCGCGCCAAGCACACCATCCTCCCGGCCACAAAATTCGGGCTCATCCAGATCACACGTCAGCGTGTGCGCCCGGCAACGGAAATCACCGTACAGGAAAAATGTCCGGTCTGCGACGGCACAGGCAAAATCAGGCCGTCATTGCTTTACATCGACGAGATGGAAAACAGCCTCAAGTACTTGCTCCTCGACCAAAACGAGAAGGAAGTGACACTGCAGGTGCATCCTTTCATCTACGCCTACCTGACTAAAGGATTGTTCTCCATAAAAAGAAAATGGAGATGGAAGTATCACAAAAAGATACACATCCAGGAAATCAAGTCATTCCACATCCTTCAGTACAATTTCCTGAATAAGAACGGTGATGACATCACCTTCTAACAGTTAGGAGTTACCAGTTAGAAGTTAGAAGTTAAAAGAGGCTCATTTTTGAGTCTCTTTTTTTTTACATTTTTTTAAAAAACTTCTAACTCCTAACTTCTCACTTCTAACTTTTTTGTATATTTGCAGATTAAAATATATTTCTTATGAAAGAAATCGTGTTAAGCGGCATCAGGCCGACAGGAAACTTACATTTAGGTAATTATTTCGGAGCGGTGAAGAACTTCATCCGCCTGCAGGATAACTACAACTGCTATTTCTTTATAGCTGATTATCATTCACTTACGACACATCCGCATCCAGATGACCTCCACGGAAGAGTTCGTCAGATATTGGTGGAATACCTCGCGGCAGGTGTCGACCCTGAGAAGGCTACGTTGTATGTGCAGAGCGACGTGCCGGAGGTAGTGGAACTGTATCTTTTCCTGAACATGAACGCATACATCGGTGAGCTCGAGCGCGTGACGACATTCAAGGAGAAGGTGCGCAAGCAGCCTGACAACGTAAACGCAGGCCTCCTCACCTACCCGACCCTCATGGCAGCTGACATCCTGATTCACAAGTCACAATATGTGCCGGTAGGCAAAGACCAGGAACAGAACCTTGAGAAAGCCCGTGACTTCGCAGCACGTTTCAACAACATCTACGGCGTTGAATACTTCCCGATTCCGCAGGCGTTTAACTTTGGCAATCAATTAGTTAAGGTGCCAGGATTAGACGGCAACGGCAAAATGGGCAAGAGCGAGGGCGAAGGCAACGCCATCTTCTTGGCTGAAGACGACGCCTCCATCCGCAAGAAAGTGATGCGCGCCAAGACCGACAGCGGTCCGACAGAGATGAACCAGGAGAAGCCGGAACCGATAGCCAACCTGTTCCAGCTGATGAGCATTGTGTCGAAACCAGAGACGGTGCAGTTCTTCGACGAAGCATACAACAACATGACCATCCGCTACGGCGACATGAAGAAACAGCTCGCAGAAGATATGATTCAGTTTGTGACGCCAATACGCGAAAAGATTCACGAAATCGACGCCAACGACGAGTATATTAATAAGGTAGCGAGAATGGGCGCGGAGAAGGCACGTGAAAGCGCACGCAAAACCATCAAAGAAGTGAGAGAGATTATAGGATTTAAGCCATTTTAATCACGTAGAGGATAAGGCATGCCTTATCCCAACCGGTTAAGTTATGATTGATCACGAGAAGAAGCAGGAGAGAGCGGTTTTGGTAGCAGTGAGCACCTACGAGCAGAACCGAGAGCGTACAGAAGAATACCTTGACGAACTGGAGTTCCTTTTGGAGACAGCCGGAGGCATCGCTGTAGGACATTTCGTGCAGCCGTTAGAACGCCCGAACAGCGTGACATACCTCGGTTCCGGCAAGCTCGAAGAGTTGAAACAATATATCAAGGCGGAAGAAATCGACATGGCGATTTTCGATGATGAGTTGAGCGCAACGCAAATCCGTAACCTTGAAAAAGAGTTGGAATGCCGCATCTTAGACAGAACGAACCTCATCCTCGACATTTTTGCCAAAAACGCAAAGACAGCATACGCCAAGACACAGGTGGAACTCGCCCAATATCAATACATGTTACCCCGACTGACCCGAATGTGGACCCACTTGGAGCGTCAACGAGGGGGTATCGGAATGAGAGGGCCTGGCGAGACACAGATTGAAACCGACCGTAAGATCATCAGGAATAAAATCGCTTCTCTTAAAGAGAAACTCGAAGAAATCGACATGCAGAAGTCGGTGCAGCGCAAGAACCGTCAGCAGATGGTGCGCGTGGCATTGGTTGGATACACCAACGTGGGCAAGTCGACGATAATGAACATGCTCAGCAAAAGCGACGTGTTCGCGGAGAACAAACTGTTCGCGACATTAGACACCACAGTGAGGAAAGTCGTGATTGAAAATCTACCGTTTTTGCTGTCAGATACCGTAGGATTCATCAGAAAACTCCCTACACAACTGGTGGAATCGTTCAAATCGACCCTCGACGAGGTGAGAGAATCGGATATTCTGCTGCATGTTGTCGACATCTCGCATCCTGACTTTGAGTCACAAATTGAGACCGTGAACCAGACATTGTCTGACATCGGAGCCGGCGACAAAAAAGTCATCATGGTGTTCAATAAAATCGATGCATATCATTACGAGGAGAAAGAAGCAGACGATTTAACCCCCGTCACCAAGAAAAACTACACCTTGGACGACTGGAAGAAAACCTGGATGGCAAAAGGCAAGCCATGTATCTTCATCTCAGCAGCGGAAAAGACTCATTATCAAGAGTTTAGAGACCTGCTGTATAAAGAGATTCGCGACATGCACGCCATCAGATACCCATACGACAACTTCCTTTATTAGAACGTAACACCATGATTATCAACACACATAGTCATATCTACGACGAAGCCTTCGACAATGACAGAGAAGAAGTGTTTCAACGTGCGATTGAGGCTGGTGTGGAGATGCTGTTGCTGCCGAATTGCGATGAGAAAAGCATAAGGCCGATGATGGAGTTTTACGAGAAACATCCTGATAATGTGAGAGTTATGATGGGGTTGCACCCTGAGGAGGTTTATAAGGAGAAGGAGGATAAGAAGGAGAAGTTGAGGATAATTGAGGAGGAGATTCCTCGCATCTGCGATGCTCGGAATGACAGCAGTGTTTCGGTTGACATACACAACCCTTTGGTAGGCATTGGGGAAATCGGATTGGATTTTTATTGGGACGACACGTTTAAAAAAGAGCAGATTGAGGTGTTGACGGAGCAGTTGCATTGGGCTAAGGAATTGGGATTGCCGGTGTCGCTGCACACGAGAAATGCTTTCCATGAGATGTTCAAGGTGTTAGACCATGAGCAGGATGGCCGCCTCGCCGGAGTTATGCATTGTTTCAACGGCACTTACGATGAGGCGAGAACCGCGTTGTCATACGGCTTCCATCTTGGGCTCGGCGGTGTCATCACATATAAAAACTGTGGCGTGAAAGAGTTTCTTGCCGACATCCCGATGGAACGCATCGTGCTTGAGACCGACGACCCGTATCTGCCGCCTGTCCCATACCGCGGACAGCGCAACGAACCGGCTTATATCGTCAAGACAGCGGAAAAAGTGGCTGAGATATATGGTGTCACGACAGAAGAAATCTGTAAAATAACAACAGAAAACGCGAGAAAATTGTTTAAAATATGAATAAAACATCAATTTTAGTGCTGTACACTGGGGGCACGATAGGAATGATGAAAGACCCGGAGACGGGTAGCCTCGTACCGTTCAACTTCGGCAATATGTATGAGCATATGCCGAGCATGCGCAGTCTCGACTATGACATCGATTTCTACTCTTTCGAGAATCTCATCGACTCGTCGAACATGACGCCTGAGTTCTGGATAAAGTTGGCGGAAAAGATAGAGGAAAACTACGAGAAATATGACGGTTTCGTTGTGCTTCACGGCTCTGACACCATGGCATACAGCGCCTCGGCAGTGAGTTTCATGCTTGAGAACCTTGCCAAACCGGTGGTTTTCACAGGCTCGCAGCTCCCTATGGGCATGGTGAGAAGCGACGGACGCGAGAATTTCGTCACATCTATAGAGATTGCGGCGGCGCAAATCAACGGCAAGCCATGTGTGCCTGAAGTGTGTATCTTGTTTGAAAGTCAGTTGCTTAGAGGTAACAGAGCGACAAAATTCAACGCCGAGAACTTCGACGCGTTTTCATCGGGCAACTACCCCACTTTAGCAGATGTCGGCATTAAAATCAAATACAACAGAGAATATATTGCCCAACCTAATGGCGGTAAGTTGATAGTTCACAAAAAATTCGACAGGAACGTCGGTATTTTGAAGCTCTTCCCGGGCATCACACACGATTTCGTTAAGCACGCCTTGCACACTCCAGGATTGAGAGGCATCATCATGGAGACTTTCGGCTCGGGCAACGCTCCGACGTCAGACTGGTTTTTGGATGAGCTTGCCGATGCCATCAAAAAAGGCCTGATCGTTTACAATGTGACGCAGTGTAAATCCGGCTCAGTGGAGATGGGACGTTACGAGACGAGCCTGAACCTCGACAAGATCGGTGTCATCAGCGGATACGACATCACTACGGAGTCGGCGTTGGCGAAAATGATGTACTTGCTTGGCGAGGGCTACAGTCACGAGGACGTGATAAAATATCTGCAGTCGCCGTTGCGTGGTGAGATGACTGTGTAGAGACGGTCAGCAGACTGTCTTGGGAGAAGAAGGAGAAACAGGATAAGAAGGAGGATAAGAAGGAGGATAAGAAAGAGAAGGAGGATAAGATATTGATTATAAGATGATTAGAGAGCGTTGTAGGTTTTTTTTTCAAAAAAAAGAAATAATGTTTCAAATTTCTTGTTATACAAAAGAAATTATTTTGTAATTTTGACACGATTTTTTGTGGAGTAGAAAATCCCTGGGAGAGATGTCCGAGTGGTTTAAGGAGCACGCCTGGAAAGTGTGTGTACTTCAAAAGGGTACCGCGGGTTCGAATCCCGCTCTCTCCGCAGTAGAGACGGTCCGCTGACAGTCTAAAGATAAAGATAAGAAGGATAAGAAAGATAAGAAGGATAAATAAACAAATTATATTAACAAATTAAAAAGTAGTAATTCAAAATTCAAATCATGAAAAAATTAATTGCTTTACTGACAGTTGCAGGTTTTTTGACATTTGGAATCAGCAACTTACTTCTTGCACAAGAAGAAAATGCACAACCTACTGAGGCTCAGACAGAACAGGTCGCAGCTCCAGCAGCAGAAGAGACAGTCGCTACAACAGCTATGGAAACAGAAGAGGCAGCAGCCCCTACATTCCATGAGGTTTTGAAGAAACAGTTCATCGATGGTGGCTGGGGCTTCATGAGCGTCGTTTTGTTAGTTTTGGTTCTCGGTCTTGCAGTGTCAATCGAGAGAATCATTTATTTGACATTAAGCACAACAAACACCAAGAAGCTTCTCGGTCAGTTAGAGGAGACATTGAACAAGGGTGGCATTGAGAAAGCTAAAGATTTGTGCCGTGACACACGCGGTCCTGTCGCCAGCATTTTCTATCAGGGTTTGATGCGTTACAACGACGGTCTTGATGAAGTTGAGAAATCACTTGTTTCATACGGTTCAGTTATGACAGGTAACCTTGAGAGCGGCGCAAGCTGGATTTCATTGTTCATCGCATTAGGACCTATGTTGGGATTTATGGGTACTGTTATCGGTATGATCGAGGCATTCGACGCTATCGCAGCAGCAGGTGACATCAGCCCAACAGTTGTTGCAGGTGGTATGAAGGTCGCTTTGTTGACAACAGTATTCGGTCTTATCACAGCTGTTATCCTCCAGATCTGCTACAACTTCATCCTCAACAAGATCGAAGGTATCGTCAACGATATGGAAGATTCATCAATCACATTCATGGACATGCTCCACGCTTATTCAAAGAAAAACTAATCTAACAAAAGAAAAATCATGGTCGAGAAATTAACAAAATATTGCAAATATTTGCTGGTTATCCTGATGCTTCTTAACGTTCTTTTCTTAATCATTGGCATTGCCAACGGTAAAGAGAGCGTCGGAACATTCATGATATTCGCATATTGCATGCTTGGATTGGCTGTGGTTGCGATTTTGTTTGCACCTATTTATGGTATTGTTATCAATCCAAAAAGCGTAAAGACAATGGGTCTTGTTGCAGCTATTGTGGCAGTGATCGCGCTTATCGCATGGCTGTTCGCAAAAGGCTCAACACTTCCGGCAGAATACCTTGAATCGATGAATGTCTCAACAGGCACAGAAGCTTTCGTTGACTTCTTCATGGTGTTCACATACATTGTTGTTGGTGCTACAATCGCATCTGTAATCTATTCAGCAGTATCGAAACTCATTAATAAATAATAAGGAAGGAAATTATCATGGCTCGTAAGAAAAAGAAAGTACCGGAAATCAACGCCAGTTCAATGGCTGATATCTCTTTCTTGCTGTTGATATTCTTCCTCGTTACCACTACGATGGACACTGACAGCGGTATCACCCGTCGTCTGCCCCCACCAGTAGAAAACCCAGACATGGATGTCAAAGTGAAAGAAAGAAACATTTTG
>JAGCFU010000066.1 GCA_017649945.1 Bacteroidales bacterium
AGATAACGCTCGAAATCTTTGAGGGTTTCGGCAGTGATGTTGTCGAAGCTGAGCGTGATTTTATTATATGCTTCGTAACGCTGCAGCGCACGATAGACGACACGATAATGACGCTTGCGGTTTTCGGAGATGTCGTTTTTGGCGATGAAGTCGGAGAAGACTTGGAAAAAAACGGTAGCTGGAGCTGAATCTTGTGACAGCTGAGGTTTTGGAGTAGCCTTAACAACCTTTTTAGCAGGTTCTGCCTTCACTTCTTTTTCGACTGGCTTGATGATGATAGGTTCAATAGGAATTTCAACGGGTTTTAAATCTTCCATTGGTTTGGCAGGCATACCATAGAAATCTTTAATGATGTTTTTAAGCCAGTCTTTTGACAGTTCCTTCATACCGGCACCGTCCTCATTGAAGGCGTCCATGATGTAGGTTCTCAAATCGTTAAGCTTAATGCTTTTCTCTTTAAGCTCCGCGACGAGTTGCTTTTGCTTGTCATTATTAAGCCTAAAATTAGGGATAACGATTGATTGTTTCTGGTCATTCCAATAGGTAGCATCGACAAAGATGTTGCTTTTGGCGCGTTGATTGATTCGGCTTCCCACGAAAAACCGAGTTAAAACTTCAGATAATCCTGAAGCTTTGTCCACCTTTGTGGACAAACTAAATACTAAAGTTGCCATAATAAAAGAATTTTAAAGTCAACGCAAAGATACGAAAAATTCTTGAAACTACCAAGAAAAACAAGCACTTTTTTCAAAAAAAATTGGCGTTTTTATTCATGTTTTTGGCGTGATAGTATTGGTTTTTGGCGTGCTAACTGCAAAAATTGAGAATACAAGTTCGCCTAAAGAAATGAAATTTTGGAATTTGGTGCAATCTGAAGGTTTAATGTTTATTGGGATTGCGAGGAAATATTGGGGATTGCAGAGGGGGTGGCGTTGCAGGGAGGCTTACCCCAGCCAGGTCACAAGAAAATAAGCCTTAAAATGTTGGATTTCAATGTTTTAAGGTTTTTTTATTTGGATTTTTGGGGAATTTTTGGCGTTTTTAAAAATGCCACCTACATACTGAATGATTAGTTCTGGTCATATGATCTCTCGTTTTGTCTCACTGTTTCCTGGATCGCATCGGAATGCCCTGTCAGCGCTGCAAAAGGAGCGAATTGGGCGGCGCGGTTCATCATGCTCATTTGCGGATGCTTCTTAGAAACATGATGCGGCAGGTTGATGATATCGTCATAGTTGTCGGTCATGCCTTGTGTCCTCCTATCTGTTGGTTGCGTTCTTTGGCAGTTGCTCCATCCTCAAAGTTCAATCCTTTAAGTATGGCGTTTTTTCCGAATTTCTCTTTTATCCCAAGTAAAGCTTCTTGCATCTTGCGCTCCTTGGCCAACAATTTCACTTTCTTTTTATCCTGATTTGCTTTCTCCTCGTAATCGGTGAAAAGGTCAAGCTGCTCTGGTTTTACATGTTTATCAGCAGATTCCTCGTTTATCACACGATTGACAGTGATGTTAATATGGCGAATCAGCAACTTGGGGTCAACTATCTTGGCGAACAAATCGGCTGCTGCTTTGGTGATTTCCTTTGTGGAAGAAGTGTAGCTATCAAGATTTGCCGTGCCGTGAGCGTGTTTCGGCACCTGACGACCATAGTAGTCGGTGGTGACAGGTCCTGTGTATCTTTTGTTTGGGTTGGTGAGATTCTCTGCGTCGTAGCCAATCGTCAGCACTATCTGGTTTGTTACAAGATGATGCTTCACCAGGTTCATCGACATTTCATCAGCCATCTCCATAATAACAACCCGGGCTTTCTTATAATCATAGCCGGTTGAAAGCACTTGTCCGCTGCTGAGTGAGTTGGTATCGGGCCTGTAGGCTTTAACCTCTTTCATGGTGACAGGCTCCCAGCCCCATGAATGATCGATGAGAAGTTCGGCGTTGACTCCAAAAAGTTGATACAGCAGTTCTTCGTTTTCTATCGAGCAACGTGCAATCTTTCCCATGGTGTCGAGGCCATATTGTTCAAGTCGTGCAGCAATTCCCTTCCCTACTCTCCAGAAACTCCTTAGCGGCTTATGATTCCAGAGCTTTTGACGATAAGACATTTCATCGAGTTCGGCTATCCTAACACCGTCTTTATCGGCAGGAATATGTTTTGCAACAATATCCATCGCCACTTTGCAGAGATACATATTGGTTCCTATGCCAGCTGTCGCGGTGATTCCGGTTTCTTGCAGCACGTCACGAACCATCCGCAGCGCAAGCTCATGTGCAGTAGTTTTATATGTCTTCAGGTAATCAGTTGCATCAATAAAAACCTCGTCAATAGAGTAAGAATAAATATCTTCAGGTGCAACATACTTCAGATAAACCTGATAAATTCTGGTGCTATATTCAATATAGTAGGCCATCCGTGGTTGTGCGACTATATAGCTCAGATGGAGATTAGGATTGGCACGGTTTACTTCGGCCACCTTCTGCACCACCTCAAAAAGACGAGGGCGACCACCTATGCCGTATGATTTCAGTGAAGGCGAAACGGCGAGACATATGGTTTTCTCGGTACGGCTTTCATCGGCAACGACGAGATTCGTAGTCAAGGGGTCAAGTCCTCGTTCCACACATTCAACCGATGCATAAAACGACTTAAGGTCGATTGCTATGTAGGTCCGCTGGTTCATTATGATACTATCCAAACACCTTCTTCATCCTATTCATAGCATCCTCAACCACACTCCGAGGACAGGCCAGATTAATCCTCAAACACTGCTCTCCCTGCTTGCCGAACTCCTTCCCATTGTTCAAACCCAACCCGGCTTCAAAGATCATTTTATGGTTAAGTGTCTTATTATCAAATCCATAGGCCGAGAAATCAAGCCATAACATATATGTAGCCTGCGCCTTGTGAACACGAATCTTCGGCAACTCCTTATTAATATAGTCTACAACGTAATCGACATTGCCTTTGATATATTGCAGCAATTCCTGAAGCCACTCCTCCCCTTGCTCCATCGCCGTCTTCGTCGCAACCTTGCCGAAAATGTTGCCTAAGTTTATCTCTGTGCTGTCAACGAAATCAACATATCTTTTACGTAAGCCGTCATTCGGAATGATTATCGTCGAAGTGGCCATTCCAGCAAGGTTAAACGTCTTGCTTGCCGCATGCGCCGTGATGCAATTCTGCTCAAACGCCTTGCAAACGCTGGCAAATGGCACATGCTTGAATCCCGGCAACACCAAATCGCAATGTATCTCATCTGAGAACACCAAAACGTTATTTCTCATACAGATATCACCCAACTTCTGCAACTCTTCACGCGTCCAGCAGCGCCCCACAGGATTATGCGGATTACTGAGTATCAACACCTTAGCAGTCTTGGCCTGTTTCTCCAAAAGTTCATAATCCATCACAAATCCTTCATCAGTGTCAATCAGAGGATTCAAGACAAGCTTTCTGTTATGACTTTCCACCGCATGGAAAAACGGCGGATAAACCGGCGGCTGTATGATGACCTCGTCTCCCTCGTTTGTCAAACCCATCACAGCCATGTTGAATGCCGCGACAACGCCCGGCGTGTATGTCATCCACTCTGTCTTCACGTCCCACTGGTGACGACGGCATATCCAATTCGCTATCGCCTCAAAATATGCGTCTTCACGGAAAGTGTATCCGTAAACGTCATATTTCGCGCGCTCAATGACAGCCTCCCGAATGAAGTCCGGAGTGCGGAAATCCATGTCGGCAACCCACATCGGGATGACGTCGGAATTACCGAACACCTTGTCTCTCAAGTCATATTTGACACTCTCTGTGCCAACACGGTTTATTCGCTCATCAAAATTGTATTTCATATTTCTTTTTTTGCAAATTTGGCACATTTTTTAATATAAAGCACAATTTTTTACAAAAAAAATTCTATTTTTGCACGCTAAAAATAAATATGAAAAAATTAATTCTGTCATTAATCTTAACACTGTCGGCTGCGTTTCTTTACGCACAATCCGGCATTTTCGGTGTTATCAAAGATGATGACAGCGGTGAACTGCTCGCCGGAGTCGCCATCTACGTCGAGGCGCTTCAAAGCGGTACCACCACCGATTTCAATGGATATTACGACTTGCCTTTAAAACCGGGCACATATAAACTTCGCATCTCTTATCTCGGATACACAACGCAAGAGAAATCAATCACCGTCGACAACTCTCGTAAGCGTCTGAATATCAACATGAAAATAGAGAGCCAGATGCTCGATAAAGTCATCGTTACAAGCCAGAAAAAAGACGCTAACGTCCGCGAGCTTGCAATGAGCGTCCAGAAACTGGAGATGGTGAAAATACGCAAGATTCCAGCCCTCATGGGAGAAGTCGACGTCATCAAGGCGATACAGCTGCTTCCCGGCGTTCAGGCGGCCTCGGAAGGCTCATCTAACTTCAGCGTGCGTGGCGGCAATCCTGACCAAAACCTCATCGTACTCGACGACTCACCGGTGTATAACGCCTCGCATTTCTTAGGATTCTTCTCCGTTTTCAACAACGACGTGGTGAAAGACGCGACACTCTTCAAAGGCGACATTCCTGCACTGTACGACAGCCGTCTGTCTTCAGTCCTCGACATCAAGACTTTAGACGAAATACCATCCCGTTTCACCATGACAGGCGGAATCGGCATTCTCACAAGCCGCCTGATGCTCAACATGCCTTTCAACCAGCAACGCACCGCCGTGATGCTCGCCGGACGCGTAACTTATGGCGGACTAATAGCACCTATGTTTATCGAAAGACTGAAAAAAACAAAGATTTATTTTTACGATATAAACGCCAAAATCACACATATAATCAACAACAACAATCGTCTGTATCTCTCGTTCTACAACGGTTTCGACAAAGTCGGACTCAGAGACATCATGAGCATCGGATACGGTAACACCACCGCTACATTACGCTGGAACCACGTGTACAACAATAAACTCACCTCAAATCTTTCACTTTTGTACACCCGCTACAGATATATCATCGACGTCACGATGGATCCTTACGACTTCTCAATCACAGCCGGAATACGGGATTACAATACCAGATATGACTTCGTCTGGCTGATGAACAACAATATCACGTCAAAATTCGGACTTTCACTCACATATCATCGTTATATTTTGAGCGAACTCGACGACAGAACCGGTGTGGTGGCGCAGTTTTTCTCCATCGACAGTCATAATAAAATTCAGAGAAACGCCCTCGAATCCGCACTCTATTACGGTCACGAGCATAACATAAACCCCTTTTTATCAATAAGATACGGCTTGCGTCTCACTATGTATCAAAACATCGGAAAAGAGACTTTTTATCTCTTCGATGATGAGTACGAAAAATACGACTCGATTATGTACGGCGCAGGCGAAATTTTCCACACTGAAGTGAACTTGGAGCCTCGTCTTGCCATGATGTACCGCCTAAGTGCGACCTCATCTGTCAAAGCATCGTACTCGAGAACCGTGCAATATGCTCAGATAGCGGCAAATTCAACAGGCGGACTGCCGTTCGACGTATGGTTTCCTACCAGCCCTAACATCAAACCTCAGAAATGCGACCAGTTCGCTGTCGGCTATTTCAGAAATTTCAGAGGAAATGATATCGAAACATCTGTCGAGGTGTTTTATAAAAATCTGACTGATGTCATTGATTTTGTTGACGATGCTGAGTTTTTTGGCAACGAATTAATCGACGGTGAGGTGCGAGTCGGCAAAGGCAGATCTTACGGCGCGGAGTTTATTTTGAAAAAGAATTACGGTAAACTCTCAGGATGGCTGGCATACACATATTGCAGGTCGTTCCGCACAGTCAAAGGCATAAGCCATGGTGAGGAATACAACTCGCCTTACGACAGGCCTCATTGCATCAGCGTGGTGATGAATTACGAATTCAACGAGAAATACAGCATCTCAGCCAACTGGATTTACAGCACCGGTCAGCCGATAACCTATCCTTACGGAAAATACAGCGATCACGGCTCAACATACGCAATCTACAACGGCTATCGCAACAAAAGCCGTTATCCCGACTACCACCGCCTCGACCTCTCGTTCACTTGGAAAGGCAAGAAGCACAAACGTTGGGAAAGCGAATGGAACGTGTCGATTTACAACGCTTATGGCCGCCACAACACTTGGGCAGTGACGTTCAAACCTGGCGAAAACAACACTATCAAGACTTATAGGATGTACCTGTTTTCAATAGTTCCATCAATATCATATAATTTCAAATTTTAAAAGATGAAAAGAAGTTTGATCATATTATTGTTGCTTGTCGGATTCACTGCCTGCACCGAACTCATGAGGATTGACCCTCAGGAAGGACAGCGTTTCGTCGGCATAAGTGGTTCTATAACAGACGAATACAAGAAACACGAGGTAATTATCAGCCGTACAGAAACGTTTTATGGAGGCATGCCGGAAATGATTTCCAACGCCATAGTTTTCGTCACCGACGGCCCGGATACAATATGGTTTGATGAGAGCGATAATCCTGGCTATTATCTTACAAGAAACGAGCTCGCAGGACAACCAAACCACACATATCATCTGTCGGTAGACTTCACTGACGACGAAGGCGAACATCATTTTTATGCAGAATCGACGATGAACGAGAATGTTGATGGCATCGACTCAATAGTCGTCAAACCTTGGGTTTTCAACGCGATAGAATTAGATGACAAACTCGGCGTTTACCCGTATTTTCAGACTACCGACAACCCGAAGACATATTACATGACACGCGTCAGAATCAACAATGTGGATGTTGGCGGTGACACTCTTACAAGATGCATGCTTTTTAAGGCAGAAGGCTATGCCGGCATCTATTTCAACGGGCCTTATATGGTTGCGATAGGCGGCGAATTCCCAGTTTACTCTCTAAACCAGCTCGACTCGCTTGAAGTCGTACACACAGGCGACACCGTCACCTTGGATCTGTGGTCAATTCCACGTTATTATGCACATTATATTGCCGACATTTCTTCAAACAACGGCACCAATCCTTTGATGGGAACACCGTATAATGTACGCACCAACATCTATCCTGAAGGCACCGCTGTAGGCTATTTCCATGCTTCATCACTGCAGCAGTGTTCTATAATCTATTGATTTATAACATCTTAAAAATTTTTTAAAATTTTTGACAAAAAATGTTGGGGATTGTGGAATTTTTCGTAATTTTGCAGCGCAAAAATCCCTGGGGGAGTCGCATAGCGGCAATTGCAACAGACTGTAAATCTGTCCTCGGATGAGTTCGGTGGTTCGAGTCCACCCTCCCCCACAACATGATTAACAAAAATTTTTGTTAATCGTATTAAAAAAAGCTGTATTTTTGCAGCACGAAAGGACTAGTAGCTCAATTGGATAGAGTCCCTGACTACGGATCAGGCGGTTGTGGGTTCGACTCCCGCCTAGTTCACAAAAAAGCCAGCATCAGCTGGCTTTTTCATTTTTATACAACTTCCAACTTCTAACTCCTAACTTCTAACTTCTAACTATAGTAATTGTGCTCGCAGCCTTCCCTCGTTTCGTCACCAAAATCTGAGCAGGAATACGTTCCTTCAGACTGTCGACATGAGATATGATTCCTACCTTACGCCCGAATTTCTGCATGTTTCCGAGCGTCTGCACCGCCATCTCAAGGCTCTCGCCGTCCAAAGTGCCAAAGCCCTCGTCAATAAACAGCATATCGATGTTGAGGTTCTCATCGTTAAGCGAGGCCAATCCCAACGCCAAAGCCAACGAGACAAGGAACGTCTCACCGCCCGACAACGACGAAGCGCTACGCAACTCCCCTCCCATCTCCTTATCCATCACCATGATAGCCAACGAGTTAGAGTAACATGTAAGCTCGTAGCGACCGCTTAACTTCCTCAAGAAATAATTTGCCTGGTCGAGCAAGATTCGCATAGTATAAGCCTGCGCAACGTCACGGAAATTGTCAGTGGCAGTGGTCCCGATAGCGCTTGCGAGTTCCGTCCACAACGCCAAAACACCGGATTTCGCCTGCACATCAGCCTTGGCAGCCTCTGCCTGATTGGAGTTTTGTGCATTCAACGAAATTTTTGCCCGCAGTTCCAAAAGCTCTGTATTTAACGTTTTCTTTTGTGTATCAAGTGATTCCAATGTTTCTCTTATCTCTCGTTTATCTATATCCTTCGCATCTTTCTCGATTACAATCTTCTCATCGCTCTTGCTAATCAGACTCGTCAAGACCTTACTAAAACCTATCAAAATCGCATCTTTCTCAATATTGTTTCTCGTCGCAAGCTTGCCGCCAAATTCTCCGATGCGTTCAAATCCTTCAATTTTCTTGATTCCATTGGCTATTTCATCGATTTTAACTATGTCTGCGTCAAGTTTAGAATACTCGTCATTGAGTCGTTTCCACTTGTATGCCAACTTCTTAAGAATCGAATTATACTTGCTTTCAGCCTCGTTTTTCTGCTTGAGAAGATTTTTCAACTCATCCTGAATATTACGCGCCTGTTGAATTTGTCCGTTAATCCTGACTATTTCAGCATTCTCTTCCGTAATCTTGCAATCACATGCCGACAACCCCTTATCCAAACGCTCCATATCATAAACAGGCTCGCCGTTGCACTCCTTTGTGAGGTTTTGAATGAGATTATTCAAGTGTCTTTGCTCGTTTTCAATACTCTCACCAAGCAATTTTATCTTGCCTTCAGACTTGTTTTTCGCGTCTTTCTTATTCTCAAAATCGTTTCGCGCCTCACTCCATGACTTTTCAATGGCTGCAAACAACGAACTTACAACATGTTCATCATGATATTGATGCGTAGTGCTTCCGCAAAGCGGACAAGGTTTGCCGTCTTCCAACTTGGAACGTAACAGTTTTATGTGCTCCTCAACCATGCTTTTCTGCATCTGGAATTCAGAATCTTTTGCATCAAAAACGGTTTTAGACTTTAAATATTCGCTTTCACAAACATTAAAGTTTTTCTTTAATTCAGATAGTTCAACAGACTTGTTATCAATTATTTGCTTTTTATTCAAATAGTCAGCAAGAATCTGTTTCACACGGATAATTCTGGTCTTCCTCGCTTCAAGATTTGCAAGCTCGTCATTATGAGTTTTGTAATCTTTCATCAGACCGTCAAGATTGGCTTTTTCTAACTTTGCATTGCATTCATCATAAGCTTGTGTGGCATCTTTTTGCGCTTTTTCTGCTTGCGTGAGCATTGTACAAATATCTGAAAGCGCCAATTCTTTAGTGTCAGCGTTATTTGCCGTGCTATCAGTGTTCTCTAAAAGACTCATTAAAAACGGCATCTTTTCTGCCACTGCCTTCATTCCTGATTGCTCGTCAATCTGCTTCTTCAACTCGTCGCGTCTCTTTTTCAGCGTCTCTTTTCCCTCAAGTATCTTGTCATAAGAAGCTTGTAAATCAGCGAGTTGCGATTTTAAAATGTCGATTTCTTTATCTAAACTCTCCAATTTTTCAAGATTTCTTATTTTAGTCTCAACATCTTTGATGTCTTGCTCGTTTTTCTCAAAAAGTTCCTGCTTTTTAGAAAGTTCCTCATTCAAATTTGCCAATTCCTCATCCGATAAGATATTACTATTCAACGAGTTATAATATTCGACTGATTTTTCCATTTCGTTTTTGGCATCGTTTTTCTTTCTTCCGACAATTTCCGCAATCTTCGAATAAACCTCAGTGCCCGTAAGCATTTCAAGTATCTCGGTCTGCTTAGCCTTCTCTGATGTCAAAAACGTGTTAAACTGCCCCTGTGCAAGCATCACAGAACGCACAAACTGGTCGTAACTCAAGCCAACCAACTCCGCAACCTGTTGATTTACAGCATCAATCTTTGTTTCAAGCACAATCCTGTCCTCGCCTTTAACCACCTCTAATTTGCGACGGTTTGTCATGTCATATTTGCCGTTGCGCGTCTTATGCATCTGCCAGGTGGCAATGTATTTCTCGCTTCCGACAGTAAACCACAACTCCGCTTTGCCATCGTTTGTGCCTTTCCGCAACACATTTGTAGTGCTTTGCATATTAGTAAGTCCGTTTTCGGTCTTCTCTTTGTTCTTAGTGTTTTCGTAACGTGGCGATTTATCGTACAAAGCAAGCGTTATGGCGTCCAAAATCGTGCTTTTACCGCTTCCGGTCTCACCGGTGATAAGGAACAACGGCTCATTGGCCAAAACACCGTCAGAGAAGTTTATTTCGGCTTTCTCGATGGAATTTATGTTCTCGATGATGATTTTTTCGATTTTCATACTCATTTTTCAGCCTCCTCACACACTTCTTTGAACATTTTCTTCAATTCTTCAGGCATTTCTTTGTCGAATTTCTTATGATAAACCGAACATCCGAGCTCAAACGGACTCATATCCTTTAATTCTCGTAAGGTCTTAACCGATTGAATATCATCGCCTTCAGCCTTTTCAGGGAAATATGACTGTATACCGCAAAACATAGCCTCATGTCCCTCGAATGCCTGAATTATAGCTGTCGTCTCAACCTGCGTCAATGGTTTTTCCGTCTGAATATGCAATCTCACATACGCCTTCCTGTCAAGAATCTCAAACAGCTGCATCATGACTGTCTCATATGGCAACGCATCATCGTAACTGCTTGGTTTTGAAGGAAAATCAATTATTGGAACTAACGTTTTCAACGGAATTACAGTCGACTCAGTTTTACCATTTTCAATATTCACCGACACTACCGAATGCTCGTAATTCTCATTAAAAGATATCGGGAACGGCGAGCCTGCATACCGCATGTTCTCAATTCCTTTTATGGCCTGAGGATAATGGATATGCCCAAACGCCCAGTAATCAACATCCTTAACTTCAGTAAAGTCTTGAATATCAAGAGTTTCCAACTTTCCTATTATATCTGCGCTGTGTCCACGTATGTCGGCATTTTTTACTGCCAAGTGTCCAGCAGCCACAACACATTGATTATCAGCGTAATCATCTCTACTTTTCAGATGAGATAGGAGCATTTCATAAAACTCCGAAGCATGTTTCACAACGTTGTCATTGTACGGAACAGCAAGCACCCAACCAATTATCCCACCATCTTTCGTTATCGGAATCTCAATTTTCGACGCATCGAAATTCAATCCACCATCATCAGTAACAGTCTGATAATCAATCATTCCAACGACTGAAACATTAAATGCTTCCCACAATGGCCGTGGTGCCTCAAGCCTTGACGGAGAGTCATGGTTACCACTTATGATAACTATTTGTAAATCAGCGTCTAAGCGTGATAACTCAACAATGAAATTGTAGTAAAGACGTTGCGAGACGATGGTCGGAGTGGCAGTATGAAACACATCGCCTGAGACAACCAACACATCCGGTTTCTCCTTGATAATGATAAACTTAAGCTGGTCAAAGAAGAACTTATGTTCTTCCTCCCTGCTATAATTATGAAAAATCTGGCCGATATGCCAGTCCGCCGTATGCAACACCTTCATCGTCACGCAAATTTGGTTGTAAAATTACAAAATTTTTGCAAACCAATCCACTTTTTTCTTAATTTAGCACCGAATTTTAAATTTCAAACTATGAAAAGAATCATTGTCGCAATAATCGGGATAGTTTTTTTAACGCTATCTTCTTGTCAAAAGCACGTAGAAACAGCTGATTATCACACAGTTCCATTACCAAATGGAATAAGCGTTTCCAACGAAAGTCCTTTCATCCTCGACAAAAATACAGTGATTACATATCAGAAATCGCATGAAGAGCTTAAAAAAGAGGCCGCATTTCTCGCCGATTATATCGAAGATATCTTAGGCTTCCGTCTCGCGATTCTTGGTAGCGACAAAGATATGTCATCGGCCATAAATCTTAAGATAAAAGAGGATTATTTCGACAATGATGAGGCTTATCAAATCATTGTAAATGAAAAAGTTATAAATATTACTTCAAGTAACACTTCAGGTATTTTTTACGGCATACAAACGCTTAGAAAGAGCCTTCCTGTCGGCACAAATGCCACCCGAATAGCGTTCCCGGCAGCCACCATCACCGACTGGCCTCGTTTCGCATACCGTGGCATGCACCTCGACGTAAGCCGTCATTTCTTCCCAATCGATTCCGTTAAGGTTTATATCGACGCGATGGCTTTGCATAACGAGAACAGATTTCACTTGCATCTCACCGACGACCAAGGCTGGCGCATTGAAATAAAAAAATACCCAAGACTCACTGAAATCGGGGCTTGGCGCTCTGGAACTATCATCGGCAAGACCATGGCTTTCGACACCATACGTCACGGCGGTTTTTACACCCAGGAAGAGCTGTGCGACCTTGTAAAATATGCCGCAGACCGTCATATCACCATCATTCCTGAAATAGATTTGCCCGGTCACATGCTTGCCGCCCTCGCTTCTTACCCTGAACTTGGCTGCACCGGCGGTCCTTACGAGGTCTGGAAACAGTGGGGCGTTTCAGAAGACGTCATATGCGCTGGCAACGAGCAAGCCATGCAATTTCTTGAGGACGTGCTGCTTGAGGTGATGGACATCTTCCCCAGCGAATACATACATATAGGAGGCGATGAGGTGCCTCGCGACCGCTGGGTTGAATGCCCTAAATGTCAGGCAAAGATTAAAGAACTGGGCATTAAAGGTGATGACAGGCATTCCGTTGAGGATTATCTGCAGAGTTATGTGATGTCTCGCATGGAGCAATTCGTTGAAAATCACGGACGACACATCATCGGATGGGATGAGATGCTCGACGGAGAACTTGCTCCAAACGCCACAGTGATGAGCTGGCGCGGCAGTTCTGGCGGCTACAAAGCTGCTAAAATGCATCACAATGTCATTATGACACCGTGCGACTACGTATATTTCGATTATTATCAGTCACTTGACACCGACAGCGAACCGGAAGCAGGTGGCGGCTACAACTCCGTAAAAAAGGTTTATTCTTTTGAACCAATACCTGAAGGACTTACTTCAGACGAGGAAAAATACATTTTAGGTCCACAAGCCAACATCTGGACCGAATACACAAGCGAGTTTAACGTGTTGTTATACAGAATGTTACCTCGGCTCGGTGCCCTCGCTGAAGTTCAGTGGTGTACACCAGAAAATAAAAACTACGACGACTTTGTTAAGCGCGAATACCGCCTATCGAAACTCTACGACCTCTACCATTGGAGGTATGCCACCCACATCTTCGATATCGACGTAAAAATAACACCTAATGTACAGGATGGTGTTATCGATGTCACAATGTCAAAACAGGTTGATGGTGAAATAATGTGTTCCATTGACAATCAAGAATTTATAAAATACACAGAACCTCTAAAAATCAACAAAAACTGTCACCTCGAAGGCTATGTGTTGTATCCCGACGGCACGAAAGGTCGCACTTTCAAAACCAATTTCGACTTCAGCAAGGCCTCAATGAAACATATAACGTTAAAGGAGCAGCCACATCGCAACTACGCTTACGACGGCGCACAGATGCTGATCGACGGACTCAAAGGCGGTTCGAACTATCGCAGCGGCCGCTGGCTCGGTTGGTATGGCAAGAATCTTGATGCAACTGTTGATTTACAAGAAGTTACCGAAATAAATTCAGTAAAATTCAATCTCCTAATTAACATGAAAGACTGGATTTTCAACGCAAAATCCGTTAAAATATTGGTCTCTGATGACGGAGAAAACTTCAAAGAAATAGCCTCACAAGATTTCGACATGTTGCCTGCCGATTACGAAAGCAGCTTCTACCCTGTCGAAATCGCGTTAAAGCCTGTAAACACTAGCTTTGTTGAGATAATTGTCACGCCATACGACTGCCCCGAAGGTCATTCAGGATATGGTTATCCTGCTTGGATCTTCGTTGATGAGCTTTGCGTGTATTAAAATCAGTTGTTAACTATCTCTTCCGCTCTCTTCAGCGCGAAGTTGATATGCGAGCAAACGTTGTCCTCACCGAGTTTATTGATGAATCCGGCTTTCTCAAGTGTCGCTCTCACGTGCACGTTAACACCCGACAAAACCACAATCATTCCGCGTTTCCTACATGTATCGCAGAGCAATTCCAGATTGTGAATGCCCGTACTGTCAATAAACGAAACCTTCCTCATCCTAATGATACGAACCTTGTTCTCCTTGCCTATCACCGACTTGTCAATCTCATCGAATTTATTGGCAATGCCGAAGAAATATGGGCCGTCAATCTCATAAACCTCCACGCCTTCCGGAATATGCAGTTTCTCTTCGCTGCTCATAGCCACGTCAGTATTGTCGCCCGGATCGATTTCATCGGTGAACGAACGGATGACCGTAGCCTCGTTGGTACGCTTCAAGAACAACGCTATTGATGCGATGAGTCCGATTTCTATTGCGATTGTAAGGTCAAAAATCACTGTCAGAAGGAATGTCATGATAAGCACCGCAAAATCTGATTTCGGGTTTTTAGCTAACATTCTGAAAGTGCGCCATCCGCTCATGTTATATGCCACCATGATAAGCACTGCTGCGAGACAAGGCATTGGAATCAAGCCTACCAGTCTGCCCAACAAAAGCAGCACGAGAAGCAGTACAACAGCGTGAATCAGACCTGCGACAGGCGTTTTGCCTCCATTGTTGATATTGGTCATAGTTCTGGCAATTGCTCCGGTAGCAGGAATTCCTCCAAACAAAGGCGTAGCTATGTTCGCGATGCCTTGTGCAATAAGCTCTGTGTTGGAGTTATGCTTGTCGCCGATAACACCGTCAGCAACCATAGCTGAAAGCAACGACTCGATAGCGCCCAACATTGCGATGGTAAACGCTGAAGGCGCCAGATCAATCATCAGCTGAATCATAGTCTTACCCTCACCCAGACCCAAACTTGGAAGCTTAGGAGCCGGAATAGATGTCGGCAACTCATACAAATCGCCGATCTTCGTAATGCCCGTGACACCGCAGAAACGCTCGAGAATCCACACTATCAAAGTCATCAGGACAATAGCCACCAACGAGCCCGGAATCTTTTTCGAGATCTTCGGACTGAATATGATTATCATCAAACTGACTATTCCTACGCCAAACGCCCACCAATTCACATGAGTGGCATTCTGAAAATAGCAAATCCATTTGTCGATGAAGTTCGCCGGCACATTCTTGATATCCATGCCGAACATATCGTTCATCTGTGTTGAGAAAATTGTGAGCGCAATACCTGCCGTAAAACCTACAACAACAGGATACGGCACGAATTTTATCACGTTTCCGAGCTTGAAAACGCCTATTAAAATCAAGATTATACCGGCCATAATGGTGGCTATCATCAGTCCGCCAAGGCCATGCTGCTGGATGATTCCGTAAATTATCACGATGAAAGCGCCAGTAGGACCGCCAATCTGCACCTTGCTGCCACCGAAAAACGAGATGATAAATCCGGCTATGATAGCCGTCACAAGGCCTTCAGTGGGACCGACACCAGAAGCGATACCAAAAGCGATTGCCAACGGCAACGCCACAATTCCAACAATAAGTCCAGCCATTGCATCTGCCGTAAACTGCGTCTTATCGTAGTTTTTCAGGCAGCTAAAGAGTTTCGGATAAAAAATCATTTTCAATATTTTACAAACTAATCTTTTGCAAAAATATCAAAATATTCTTTACTCTCGGGAGTTTTCAATAAATTTTCGTCAGAATTTAGAATATAAACGTAAACTAACTCTTTTTCTGTCTTTGTTTCACGGATATATTGTCTTTTCAATTTCGTCTTAACGCCAGATATCCCAAGGGTTTCCGACAATTTTCGTTTCAGCGTCTTCTCTGGTGTATCACCGAATGCCACATGCCACCAATATTTCCCGACATCTTCTCCATTTTTATTAATTACATGCAAATGCAGCACAGGATGCAGGATTTTATTACCTTTATGCAACTCCATAAACAACGCGCGCCCGACAATTATCCCCCTCTCATTAACCACCGGCAGAAATTCCATGATGTTTTCCTCCGGCTCGAATCTGCGTGATCTGTCAGTTTCAGTTGCCTTTGTCTCTACATTATCATGTTCAACGTTGTCCAATTTCTGCGAGGTCTGCGTGTGATTTTCTTCGGTACGAATTGTGTCGTTTTGCTGTCGGGTTCTCTGAGTACTTTTAGGAGACTGTTGTAAATTATTCAGCACAGGATCTGTTTCAACGTCAATTATTGTCAACGGTACCGCCTCATACCAAATCCCTTGAACCTCAATTGTTTCCGTTCCTCTTGGAATCTTGATCTCGAACCTGTCTCCCACCTTTTTCCCTACCAGCGTTTTCGCCACAGGCGAGATAAACGACAGCAATCCCTTCGTGAAATCAGCCTCATCTACACCGACAATTCTCACGGTCCTGTCATTATATTTCACATACGCCCCGAAACTCACGGTTTCTTTGTTGGCTTTGGTCATATCCACCTCTACGGCGGTATTAATACGATCAATGAGCAACTTCATCTTAGCATCGATAAAATTGCTCATTATGTAGTTTCCACTTGACGCAACAC
>JAGCFU010000067.1 GCA_017649945.1 Bacteroidales bacterium
AAGGAAGGGAATTTTAACCTCACCGCCGAAATCAAAGAGATAACACCGGCACAAATCGCCATCAACCTGGAACGCGTTGATATTATACTTAGTCCGAACGGGAAATATAATCTTGAAATCATCATCCCAGAACACGCCGAAGGTTCGTACTTTGACAGGGAACAACCATTGCTGGAAATCAATACTGTTGAAGATGGAAAATTATTTTTGCAATATACTGATATTCAGTTGTTTATAGATGATTACTTATACCAAAACTTTAATAGCATTTATAGGGGTAGAAAGATGTATCTTCTCGACACTCTCGACCATCGGATAACCCGTAATTTCGGTGAAATCGAGAGTAAATATATCAATGATTTCATAAAATACCGAAAGGCAGCCGTCTTGATGACAGCCAATCCAACGAAAACAAAGCTTGAATACTTTGATAATCAAGAAGTTCTGTATTCACAGGCAGCTTATATGGACGTCCTGACAGAACTGTTTAAGCCGAATGGCAGAAAAGATGACTTTTTGTCACGAAATTGGCAGATTGCCGAGCTCGTCGAGATGATGAACCTGAAAAAATCGTATTATTCTAACCCTCAGGATAAAAATCAGGTGTTAGCCTCGTTGGAAAAGATGGAGAAATCATCTAAGTCGTTGAAAAACAGAGTGGTGGCGAAGAATATCAAAAAGCAGATAACCGAACTTTCATACGACTCAAAAGCGCCAGCCTTCTCGTTAAAAGATAAAAACGGAAATACAATTCAGCTTTCAGATTACCAAAATGACATGGTAATTCTCCAATTTGTTGACAAAATTACACCTTTTGTCGAACAGGAATTTGTATCGCTAAACGAGTTGAAAAGACAATGGGGCGACAATGTGAAAGTCATCACGATATCTACAAAAGAAGCGTTTGATGATTATTTACAATTATTTGATAAACAAGGATATAAATGGTCTTTATTAAATCTTTACTTTAATATATTGTTGCTTGAGGATTATCACATAAAAACATATCCTGCATACGTTATTTTGAAGAAAAATAACCTTATAGGGATGGCACCGGCTCCGTCGCCTGACCAGTATTTGGATTATCATGTGAAAAGAATCAGTCAGTATAAATAATTTTTATTATTTTTGCATACTTTTTGATAAGCATATATTGGATAAATTTATTTAAAAATTAAGAAATGGGATTTTTATCAAAACTTTTTGGAAATAAATCAACGCGTGATAACAAAGCGTTGCAGCCATTATTGCAGAAAACACTTGATGCATATGAGAAAATAAAGGATCTGGATATCGACAGCCTGCGTCATAAGACTGTTGAGTTTAAGGAATATATCCAGAATCATATTGCTGAGGATGAGGCTAAAATAGCAGAACTGAAGGCTAACGTGGAGAATAATCCGGACATGGATCTGGAAGAGAAAAACAGCATCTATGAACAGGTCGACAAGCTTGAAAAACAAGTGCTTGACAAGATAGAGGAGGCCTTGAACGACATCATGCCGGAGGCTTTTGCAGTAATGAAGGAGACGGCTAAACGCTTCAAGGAAAACGAGGTGGTGGAAGCTACGGCAACCGATTTGGACCGTGAACTCGCTTCAAAATATGAGCATATCAATATCGAAGGCGACAAAGTTCTTTACAACAACAGCTGGATGGCTGGCGGTAACATGGTTAAATGGGATATGGTGCATTACGACGTTCAGATTATCGGCGGTATCGTGCTGCATCAGGGAAAAATCGCTGAGATGGCGACAGGTGAAGGTAAGACCCTCGTTGCCACCTTGCCAGTGTACCTCAACGCTCTCGCAGGACGCGGCGTGCATGTCGTGACCGTTAACGACTATCTTGCGAAACGTGACTCCGAGTGGATGGGCACGATTTATAACTTCCTCGGCCTTACATGCGACTGCATCGACAAGCACCAGCCTAACTCGCCGGAACGTCGTGCCGCTTACAACTCAGATATCACATACGGAACCAACAATGAGTTCGGTTTCGACTACCTGCGTGACAACATGACAGGCAATCCGGAGGAACTTGTTCAACGCAAACATCACTATGCAATCGTCGACGAGGTCGACTCCGTGTTGATTGACGATGCTCGTACTCCTTTGATTATCAGCGGTCCTACGCCTCGTGGTGAAGACCAGGAATTCGTGCAGCTCAAACCTGACGTAGTGAATCTTTACGAGGCTCAGAAACGTCTTGTGACACAATGTCTCGCTGAAGCGAAGAAGATTCTCACAAATCCTAATGCTACAGATGATGAGAAATCGCATGGTGCCGACCAGCTCTTCCGCGCGTTCCACGGACTTCCGAAGAACACGGCTCTCATCAAGTTCCTCTCCGAAGAGGGAATGAAGTCGTTGCTGCTCAAGACAGAAGGGTTCTACATGCAGGAGCAGAGCAAGAACATGCACATCATCGACGATGAGCTTTATTTCGTCATTGACGAGAAACTGAACACCGTCGTGCTTACCGATAAAGGTAGTGAGGAACTGGCGAAAGCTTACAATGACCCTACGTTCTTCATCATCCCGGATGTGGGTTCTGAGATTGCTGAGCTTGAGAAATCAGGACTTAGCGACGATGAGAAAGTGCTGAAGAAAGCCGAAATCCTTAGAATCTTCTCAGAAAAATCAGAGCGTCTGCATACCGTTCAGCAGCTGTTGAAGGCATATACGCTGTTTGAAAAAGACGTTGACTACGTCATCATCGACAACAAAGTCAAGATTGTGGATGAGCAGACTGGCCGTATCATGGAAGGCCGCCGCTGGTCGGATGGCTTGCATCAGGCAGTGGAAGCAAAGGAAAACGTCGACGTGGAAGCCGCCACACAGACTTATGCGACAATCACTTTGCAGAACTACTTCAGAATGTATCACAAACTCGCTGGTATGACAGGTACCGCTGAGACCGAGGCCGGTGAGTTCTGGGATATCTACAAACTCGATGTGGTCGTCATACCGACAAACAAGCCTATCGCCCGTGATGACCGTGAAGACTTGATTTACAAGACAAAACGCGAGAAATATAACGCTGTCATCGAACAGATTGAGGAACTCGTTAATGAAGGCAGACCTGTTTTGGTCGGTACCACTTCAGTCGAGATTTCGGAATTGCTGAGCCGCATGCTGACACGTAAAAACATCAAACACAACGTGTTGAACGCTAAATTGCACTTCAAGGAGGCTCAGATTGTTAAAGACGCCGGTGTCGCAGGCACCGTGACTATCGCCACCAACATGGCAGGTCGTGGTACCGATATCAAGCTCGGACCTGGCGTGAAAGAAGCCGGAGGTCTCGCCATCATCGGTACGGAACGTCATGAGTCACGTCGTGTCGACCGTCAGTTGCGTGGTCGTGCAGGCCGTCAAGGTGACCCGGGAAGCTCCCAGTTCTTCGTCTCGTTGGAAGACGACCTCATGCGTATGTTCGGCTCCGAACGTATAGCTCCGATCATGGACCGTCTCGGCATGAAAGAAGGCGAGGTGATACAGCATTCGATGATTACCCGACAGATTGAGAAGGCACAGAAGAAGGTCGAAGAGAACCACTTCGGCGTGCGTAAACATCTGCTTGAATACGACGACGTGATGAACTCACAGCGTGAGGCTATCTACGAGAAACGCCGTCACGCCTTGTTCGGAGAGCGCCTGCAGATTGACATCAACAATATGATGTATGACCTCGGCGAGTCACTCATCGAGCAGAGCAAAGCCACCGATGACTACGACAATCTTAAGATGGACGTCCTTTCAAATATGGGCATCGAGCCGCCTTTCGATGAAGAGGAATTCAAACACGGCAAAGTCGACGACCTCGCTGACAAGTTGTTCGAGAAAGCTCTTGAGTCGTATAACAGGAAGACGCAGCTGGTGGGCGAGAAGACATTGCCTCTCATCAATCAGATTTATGAGAAACAGCCTGGCTATAAGAATATCCTTATCCCGTTTACCGACGGTATAAAAGGCATGAACGTGGTTGTGAACATCGAAAAGGCGGTGCAGAACGGCGCACGCGAGATATCGTTGGCACTTGAGAAGAGTATCACCCTCGGAATGATTGACGACGCCTGGAAAGAGCACCTGCGCGAACTCGACGATTTGAAACAATCGGTGCAGAACGCCCAGTACGAACAGAAAGACCCGTTGCTTATCTATAAGTTCGAGTCGTTTAACCTGTTCAAGGAGATGGTTCTGAAAATCAACCGTGAGGTCATCTCGTTCCTGATGAAGTCAGACCTGCCGGTGCAGAACCCTGACAATATCCGTGAGCACCGTGCCAAGGCAATCGACAGGAGCAAGCTGAAGGAACAGCGCACCGACCTGTTGTCGCAGGCACACAGCAACACCCAGGAGAATCAGATCACACAGCCGATTCGCGTGGAGAAGAAAGTTGGAAGAAACGACCCGTGCCCATGCGGCTCAGGCAAGAAATATAAGAATTGCCACGGAAGATTAGAATGATAAAAAGAGTCCTTTTTGCATCGATTTGCATGATTTTGATGTTGGCAGCAACCGCTCAAGATGCTGTCGACACCACCAAAGTGGTGCGTCATCGCCCCAAGGTTGGCGTGGTGCTGTGCGGAGGCGGTGCAAAAGGCTTCTCTCAAATCAGGATATTGAAAAAGATTGACGAAGCAGGCGTCCCTATCGATTATATCGGAGGCACAAGCATCGGCTCAATCATAGGTGCACTTTATGCCGTGGGCTATGACCCCGATGTCATGGAGCAGATTGTGAGGGAACAGGACTGGAATCAGATTATTTACGATAAGTTTTCGAGGTCGTTTGCGCCTGTTGAAAACAAAATACAGGATCGTCAGTATCTCGCCACGTTTCCGGTTTCCGACGGTAAAATCAAAGTGAAATCTTCGCTTGTTGACGGCGTATGCGTGAATCTTCTGTTGTCACGACTCATGCTCCCGGCCAGCAATGTCAGGAATTTTGACGAGCTGCATGTGCCATATTTCTGTATAGCCACAGATGTTGAGCACGCTTGCCAAATCGAGATGACTCAAGGAAACCTCGCACGCTCGGTGAGAGCCAGCATGTCGATCCCGTTCCTCTTCAAACCTGTGGTTATCGACGGCAAAGTCCTTGTCGAT
>JAGCFU010000068.1 GCA_017649945.1 Bacteroidales bacterium
GGAGATCTACCAGCCTGATTTGTATCAAAGTTACGTTGAGGCTGGGTTCGATTATCTTTATGACAAAGTCGGGCTGTACAACACGCTTGAAAATATCTACCGTTACGGACAGCGTGCCGATAGCATTTCAGATGTCTGGAAGAACCTTAACGGATTGGATGACAATATGTTACGATTCATGGAAAATCATGACGAGGTACGTGTGGCGTCACGGTTTTTCATGCAGAAACCTGAAAACGCATATCCGTTTGTGGCCTTGTCAGCGCTGATGAACCGTGGTCCGTTTATGATTTACAATGGCCAGGAATACGGTGAAGATGCAGCCGATTCCGACAACGGCAGGACATCGATTTTTGATTATAATTATATGAAAATCAAAAATTTACAGGTTTTTGGTTTTTACAAATATTTGTTGAGTTTTAGAGAATCGCATCCTGCAATTACAAAAGGTGCATTCTACGACCTGATGTGGGCGAATCCATGGTATAACAATTTCGATCCGCAATATGTTTACGCTTTCTTACGCTATTATGACAATGATAAGCTGTTGATAGTCATCAATTTCAACCTTCATGAAGGTCGCAATGTGACGGTAACAATCCCCGATGATGCCCAGAAATTAATCGGTGGTTGTGAACCGAAATATGACGTCCAGCTCCAATCGGCAGACTTTAAAATAATACAATTGTAGTATTAATAATGAAAAGAATCTATCTTGATATAGATGGTGTTTTATTGACTCAAAGAAATCAAAGAATATCTGATGGAGCAATAGATTTATTAAATTATTTACTACAAAATTTTGATTGTTATTGGTTGACAACACATTGCCATAATAATGATACGTCTGCTGTTATAGGTTATTTATCTCAATTTTTCCCTAAAAATATAATAGAAAATCTAAAATCAGTTAAACCAGTTGTCTGGGATACATTGAAAACTGAAGGTATTGATTTCGATTCGGATTTTTATTGGATTGATGACTATCCTTTAGAATCAGAAAAGAAAGTGTTGGAGCAACATAATTGTTTGGAAAATCTTATTCAAGTAAATTTGGATAATAAAGATGAATTATTGCATTTAGTTCAAAAATTGAAGATTCTAAATGAGAAAAATTGTACTTTTGTAGAAAAATTGTAGCTATATGCTTGCGATAGTAGAAAATGACAATTGGCTGTCCCCAGTGGCTGATGAAGTGCAGAAACGTTATGATCGTTTTTGTAACTGCTTGAAAACCATTGAAAAACAATATGGTAGTCTCGGTAACTTCGCCACTGCGCACCATTTCTTCGGTTTTCATTATGACCGCGTCCGTCGTGGCTGGTGGTACCGTGAATGGGCTCCGGCAGCGCATTATATGTCGTTGTTTGGCGACTTCAACAACTGGGACCGCTATGCGAATCCATTAGAAAACACTGGCAATGGCATTTGGGAGGTGTTTCTCCCTGATGACGAATACAAAACCAAGTTTGTCCACGGCAGTCTTCTCAAAGTGCTTGTGCAGTCGAGCATTGGAGAACAGGAGCGCATACCTATTTATATTAATAGAGTGGTCCAGGACGAGAATACAAAAGATTTCTCAGCACAGTTTTGGAATCCTGAAACACCTTATGTTTTTGAAAATCAGACACCTGTGCTGAACGACGAGCCCTTGCTTATTTATGAGTCGCATGTGGGAATGGCTCAGGAAAAAGAAGAGGTTGGAAGTTATAATGAATTCATTACCAACGTGTTACCTCGTATAAAGGCTGATGGTTACAATGCTGTGCAGCTGATGGCTATTGCCGAGCATCCATATTATGGCTCTTTCGGCTATCATGTGTCGAATTTCTTCGCCGCCAGTTCGCGTTTCGGTACGCCTGAAGAATTGAAAAAGCTTGTGGATACTGCACATGGCATGGGTTTGCTGGTGATTATGGACCTCGTTCATTCGCATACGGTGAAAAACGTGCGTGAAGGCATAAATCTCTTCGATGGTACTGAATATCAATATCTTAAGCCTGGTCAGGAAGGAGTGCATCCGCAATGGGATTCGAAACTTTTCAACTACGGAAAGACTGAGACTTTGCAGCTTTTGCTTTCAAATGTGCGCTATTGGCTTGAGGAATATCATTTCGACGGCTACCGTTTCGATGGCGTGACCTCGATGTTGTATAAGAATCACGGCATTGGTGAGACGTTCGATGACCCTTGGAAATATTTCGGCGATAACATCGACAACGATGCTGTGACATATCTGCAGCTGGCCAACAAACTCATTCATGATATTGATAATCAGAATATTACAATAGCTGAAGATGTGAGCGGAATGCCTGGAATCTGCGCAAAGATTGAGGATGGAGGCATCGGCTTCGATTACCGTCTCGGAATGGGATTGCCCGATTTCTGGATTAAGGTGCTGAAAGACCAGACTGATGAGCAATGGAACATGCACGAATTCTTCTTCACCATGACCAACAGGCTTTCCGACGTGAAGACCATCGCTTATGCTGAGTCGCACGACCAGGCGTTGGTGGGGGATAAGACCTTGGCATTTAGACTGATGGACAAGGAGATGTATACTGCAATGGCGAAAAACCAGCAGAATCTCATCATCGACAGAGGCATTGCGCTGCATAAGATGATACGCTTCTTCACCATCTGCCTCGGCGGTGATGCATGGCTCAACTTCATGGGCAATGAGTTCGGACACCCCGAATGGATTGATTTTCCTCGTTACGATAACGGGTGGAGCTACAAATACGCCAAACGGCAATGGTCGCTGTCGGATAATGGATATCTGAAGTACCATTGGCTCGGTGATTTTGACAAGGCTATGATTGATTTTGTCAAGAGAACCCACCTTTTGGCGTCGAATTCGGCATGGCTTCTCGAGGCCGATGAAGAGAACAAGACGATAATTTTTGAAAAAAACAATTTTATCTTTGTTTTCAACTGGGGTCAGAAGTCATTGCCCGACTATGAGGTGAAGGTGAAACAGACTGGTGACTATAAAATTGTGTTAAGCACTGATTCTCAATGCTTTGGCGGTTTTGGAAACGTCGATGAAAAAGCGGTTTTTCCATCTGAAAAAAGGGGAGACGGAGTGTTTATGAAAGTGTATAATGTGGCACGAACAGCGGTAGTTTATAGTGTTGATAACTAAAAACGATGTTGAAAAATAATTGTTAAATACAAAAATTTTTCATATATTTTTGTAATGTGAAAAAGAGAGGATGCCGAAAATCTCAGATATAGAGTAGGCAAAATTAAAAATTATTTAACAATGAAGAAATTATTTATCACAATTGCTTTCGTAGCAGCAGCATTCTTTGCACAAGCACAGATTTTCGTTGGCGGTAGCCTTGGATTCGACAACACTAAAGATCCATTGGATGGCTCAGCGGAAAAAATAACTACAATCAGCGTTATCCCAACAGTTGGCTACATGTTTGCTGACAATATGGGCGTCGGAGCTGACTTAGGTATGACTTTTGAAAAAAAGAAAGATGGAAATGGTGACCCAAAGACTACTGATTTTGTTATTGCTCCTTATTTCCGTTATGTTTTCGCAGAAATTGACAACTTCAAATTCTACGGTGATTTGAAATTAGACCTTAAATTTGGGACATACAAAGAAGAGGACGCGGATGCTATCAAGACATCTACAGTTGGTTTTGGTGTTGTTCCGGGAATGTCATATGATTTGACAGATAACATCTCAATGGTTGCAACACTCAATGTCTTGAGACTTGGTTACACACAGAATAAGATGGATGATGAAAAAGAGAGTTCATTTGGCTTTGGTGTCAATGAGAACACTCCTCTTAACATTGGTTTCGTTTACACATTCTAAATTTTTAAAAAATAAAAAGGCGCTTGGTTACCAAGCGCCTTTTTTTTATTTGCAACCTTCGCAACCGCTGCTGCAACTGTCGCATCCGCCTTCACTGCTGTGGCAGTGACCGCAACCGCCGCCGAAGTCTTCTTCTTTGAGCTCGCGAACTGCAAGAATCTCTCCTTCAAAATACAGTGGCACGCCTGCTAACTCGTGGTTGAAATCGATTTCAACGAGTTCAAGGCTCACTTTTTTAATCTTTCCCGGAACGATGTTTCCGTCACCGATGTTGAATTGCAAGGTGTTACCTTCTTTGCAATGCTCGCTGAGTTTGCCGTTCTCGTCGAGGAACATGTCTTTCTTCACGGTGTAGACCATCTCCTCGTTACGCTCGCCGTAGCCTTCGGCAGGAGTGAGGTGGAACCCGAAAGTGTCGCCGGGCTCAAGGCCTTGCAGACATTCCTCGAAACGTGGCAGGAACATTCCGTGACCGAAGATACCCTCAAGCGGACGTTCTTTTGTGGCTTGGTCGATGACCGCACCCTCTTTTGTGTCGTTGTGCAACGTGTAAGTCAACGTTACAACAGTGTTATTTGCTACTTTCATCTTTTAATATTTAATAAATTCCGAATATTTTTCTTAATAACCATTCTATTGTAATAAGTCCTAAAATGCTTAAAAACAGCCATCTAAGGTTTATCAAGTCATCGTATCTTGTCTCTTCCCGTGATATTGACGTGATGCGGCTGTCGTGTTTCAAGTCGTATTTAATCTGTTGGATATCGGTGATATAATAATGTTTTCCACCGGTTTGCGATGCCAATGACCGCATACGCTCGATGTTGGCAGTCAAATCCAGAGCTTCCACGCCTAACGATTCCACGGTGAAGGTGCCGGTAGCATTGTAATCTACGCCTCCGAATGAAGTGTGCGCACGGTATTTGTAAATGCCTTCAGGCAGCATCCCGATGTTCAAGTGATAGTTGTTTTCGCCTTTTGAAAACATGTAATCATATGAATTGTTAATCATGATATGCAAATCCGGTTCGTTAATCAGTTCCCTGCTCGGATTGCGCAATTCCGCAGAGATGGTTATGCTTTCAGTGTTAAGGTAACTGTCTTTGTGGTTGACAGTCAGTTCCTTATCTTTCTCAGTAAGGAGATATTTCACTGTCTTGCTGATGATTTCGTTGAAGCCGTCGTTGTTTTTATGATGGAAATATTCATATAGTTTCCAACGCCAGCAGCCTGTTCCGAAAATGAATGCGTGTTTGTTGCCGTCGGAGTCTGTTGAGAAGGCGAGGAGCGGATTAGGCGTCTCCAAATCCATGATATTCATGAGAAGCGCGTCATCATGACGCCTGTTGAACGATATCTCGCAATGGGGCAGCGACAGTGGCGGATACGATTTCAGTTCGTTTTTGATGTCGGATGATATCGTGAACAAACCGAAAACGTTGTTAAACCTGCCTGTTACGTCCAGATTTGTGTTTACAGCTCCACGCGTGATTTTCACTATGTCCTGTGATTCGTTGAAAGCGTCGAAGTTTGAACCGATTATTGATAATGATGGAACTGATGATTTGATTGCACTATTATGCATTATCAACAAATCATATCTTAAGGGCAAATCATAATTTGCAACGACGTTATCATCAAAAATCACGTCAAACTCGAAATGGTCGTCCAATGTCGATTTTATCGCGGCTATATCGGGATGTGGCGCACGTGCAAGGCACAGGATGCGGTATTTTTTGTCGGTCACGGTGACGAAAACACGACGCGTTTTATCGCCTACGATAATATCAACCTGTTTTGTCCCTTCCTCGCCTGAATCAATATTGAAATCAAGGGTTTTTGAGAACCGGTTCGATGTCACAGGTACAGTCACGTTTTCGACTTCGTTGCCGTCGATTTTCACAATGACGTTCATGCTTTCCCCCTTGTAATTCAAGGCATTGGCAGTCACACGCAGCGGAAACAGCATGTTGGCAGGTACCGTTTTGTTGTATTTTACATCATTGATGGTCATCGATGGGTATGAAACGGTGTCGCCAAGCGTGACGGAATATATCGGGAATGGATAGCTTTCAATGTTCAATTCAGGGTTAACACCTTGATTTACAATGCCATCTGATATCAATACAACTGCGCCTATGTTCTTTTTATAGTATTGACGCGAAATGGTTGAAAGGGCACTTGAAATGTTTGTGTATTGGTCACCAAAACCGTAATATTCCACATCATAATTCTTTTCGAGAATATGCATCATAGAATCAACGCTTGTTGGATACTCTGTCATTGATTCTGAATTGTCTTTGGCGAAAACGATTATTGGATTCTCAATCTTAGCGGTTTTCTGTTTGATATACGGGTTGATGAACAGCATCACTACGATGGCTACGACGATCGCCCTGAGCGAAAACAACAAGACAGTCAACATTTTGCCGTATTTCTTGGAAAAGAGATACAGCAACGACGCGTAAACCAAGCCTATGGCCAATGCCATTAAAACCAACCACATAAGAAAATGCGAAAAATTTTTGCAAAAATAAGAAAAAAAGGTCAATTACTGCGTTTATTTGCGTACTTTTGTAGTTTATTTGAAGCTATGAGGAAGTTTCTTGTTATCCAAACCGCATCGATTGGCGATGTCATTCTCGCGACAGCTGTTGCAGAGAAGTTGCATGCGTATTATCCTGGCAGTCAGATAGATATGATGATTAAGAAGGGATACGACAGTCTTTTTGAAAATCATCCTTATATAAATAAGGTGTATTCTTGGGATAAGAAGAATCACAAATACAAGAATCTTTTTTCGATTTTGAAAGAGGTGCGCCGCCAGCGTTATGACTTGATAGTCAACATACAACGTTATGCCGCGACAGGTTTTGTCACAGCTTTCGGCAAGGCGAAGGAGACGTCGGGTTTCAACAAAAACCCGTTCAGCATGTTCTTTACCCACAAAGTGAAACATCAGATTGGCGTGAAAGGTGTGCATGAGGTCGACCGTAACCAGAAGCTGATTGAGCACGTCACCGACAGCAAGGCTGTGCGTCCGGGGCTGTATCCGAGTGAGACTGTTTTTGAAAAGGTAAAACATTATAAATCAGGGAGATACATATGTGTGGCGCCGTGTTCTTTGTGGTTCACGAAGCAGTATCCTGAAGATCTCTGGGCTCATTTCTTGAGACTCGTTCCCGATGATTTGAAGGTGTATCTGCTTGGTGGGAAAGACGATATCGCTCTTTGCGACCGCATCATCGCCAATGTGCCTGAAAAGCAGATAGAGAGTCTCGCCGGACAGCTGAATCTCTTGGAGTCGGCGGCTTTGATGAAAGATGCGGAGATGAACTACGTCAACGACTCGTCACCGATGCACCTCGCGAGCTCACAGAACGCACCGACGACGGCGATTTTCTGCTCCACCGTGGCAGACTTTGGCTTCGGACCGCTTTCGGAAGACTCGGTGGTGGTTGAGGAAAACCGTAACCTGAAATGCCGCCCGTGTGGCTTGCATGGCTACAAAGAATGTCCGAAAGGTCATTTTAAATGCGCATATTATATTGATGTTAAAGAACTTACAGATAGATTATGAACACTTTTGAACAAGAAGTCGAGCTGTGTGTGAAGCTGCTCTCGGAAGGCAAGGTCTTCGTTTATCCTACCGACACCATCTGGGGAATAGGCTGCGATGCCACAAATTCCAAGGCTATCGACAAGATTTTTAAGATAAAGAACCGTCCCGCCGGCAAGGGACTGATTATTTTGGTCGACTCAGTGGAACGCCTCAAGGATTATGTCAAGCACCCGTCGCCGATAGCGGCAGATTTGATAAAAGCAGCACGTAACCCGTTGAGTATCATTTATAAAGAGTCGAAAGGCCTCGCTAAAAACCTGTCGGGCGACGGCAGCGTGTGCATCCGTGTGACCACAAACGAGTTTTGTAAAGAAGTGATAAAACGCCTCGGACATCCGATAACGTCGACGTCGGCAAACCTCAGCGGCGAGCCGTCACCGGCAAATTTCACCGACATCTCGGAAAACATGAAAAAAGCCGCCGATTACGTGGTCAGCCTGTATCATGACGTCATCGTGAAACCTAAGGCATCGACAATCATTAAAATAAATGACGATAACACATTTGAAATTGTAAGGTCGTAATTCCCGTAGGGACAAGGCATGCCTTGTCCCTACGGTACATGATATAAAGAATAAATTATATGAAGAAGATTTGTTTTGTTATTTTATTGTTTTTCAATGTTTTATGCATTGCGCAGAATAATAATGGAAATCCGGCTGAGACATCGCAGAAGTTGGCGACCACGATGTATATCATCGACAAGTTTTATGTTGACAGCACTGATATGCCTAAGTTGACCGAAGAAGCCATCATGGCAATGCTGAAATCACTCGACCCCCACAGCGCCTACATAGCTCCAAAGGACGTGAAGAAAGCGAACGAGAGCCTCGAAGGCAGCTTTGAAGGCATAGGCATCACGTTTCAGATTTTAAGGGACACGATACTTGTGGTATCAGCCGTTCCAGGTGGCCCGTCGGAGAAGGTGGGCATCATGGCAGGCGACAGAATCGTTACCATCGACGGGGAAGATGCGTTCGGAAAGAAAGTTAACAATGAGTTTGTCACACAGCATCTCCGCGGCAAGAAAGGCACGAAGGTTGTCCTCGGAATAAAACGTGGTGAAGACAAGGAACTCATTGATTTTGAGATTGTTAGAGACAAGATACCGTTGAACAGCATCAACACCTATTTCATGGTCGACAAGAAAATAGGGTATATCAAACTTGACCAGTTCGCGCAGAAGTCGACGGATGAGTTTGAGAAAGCACTCAATGACTTGAAAAAGCAAGGCATGAAGTCGTTGATTTTCGATTTGAGAGGCAATGCCGGCGGTTATCTGCAGACGGCTTTCGAGCTTGGCAACGAGTTCCTTGGAAGCGGTAAAACCGTTGTGTTTACTGAGGGTCTGAAAAGTCCGAAGATGGTTTACGAGACCGACAAGAACGGCGATTTCCGTGAAGGTATGCTCGTCGTTTTGATTGATGAGAGCAGCGCGTCGGCAAGCGAGATCGTCTCAGGCGCTATCCAGGATTGGGACAGGGGCGTGCTGATTGGCCGCCGTTCCTTCGGTAAGGGCTTGGTACAGAGACCGTTCAACCTCCCTGACGGTGCCCAGATTCGTCTGACAACGGCACGTTACTATACTCCGACCGGACGCTGCATACAACGTTCCTACGAGAAGGGCTCGGAAGACTATTTCAAGGAGATGACGAAACGCTTGGAGCATGGTGAATATTATCATGCCGACAGCATACATTTCCCTGATTCTCTCAGATATTTTACGCTTACCAGTGGCAGGACAGTGTATGGCGGAGGAGGCATCATGCCGGATATCTTCATGCCTGTCGACACCACTTATTCGACAAAGCTTTTGACCAATCTGGTGAGAAAAAGCGTGTTCAACAGCTATTGCATCGATTATGTATTGGCGAACAGGGAGAAAATACAGAAGGATTATCCTGATTTTCAAAAATATAACAATAATTTCACTGTCGATGCCTCGATGATAGATGAATTTAAGAAGGCGGCAGAGCAAAAAGACGTGAAGTGGGATGATGGGCAGTTTGAACGTTCGGAGGCCTGGATCAAGTTAAGAATAAAAGCGATGATAGCTCAGGATGTGTGGAATATCGACAAATTTTATCAGGTCGTGATGAGAGAAGACAAGATGGTGGAACGTGCTGTTAACTTGTTGAATTCCAAGAAAGAATACAACAACATATTGGGTAA
>JAGCFU010000024.1 GCA_017649945.1 Bacteroidales bacterium
CTTGATAATTAATACGGTCGGTAAGGTGAGCGATGTTTATATCGTCACCAAATGTGTCTTTTTCAATAAGTTTCATTCTGCCTCCTTGTGGTTTTTGTCGTATCGTGCTTTGTAATAATTGTACATCGTGTCAAACGAGATATCACGATTAGAATAATCAAACGGCGATAATCCCTCACGTTGTTCTGCCCATGGCTGTTCGCTATGTGTCATGAAAATCAGTTGGTTCTGCGACTTGGAGCCATATAATGTAACAACAGAATCAATACATTCCATTTCTTCCTTTGAAAGATTCATCTGCATAGCCAACTTCTTTGCTTCATCAGCCAGTTTATCTTCATCACAATCAAAATCGGATGCATGGAGATGATCACACATTCCGTCAACTTTGTTTTTGTATTCTTTAAAAATCACAGGATAAACCGGCCCGTTAACCCAAGCCTCAGGCTGACATTTAAAAAGAGTGTTATTTCTTCCAAAAAAAACCATATACCACGATTGGGTATAATACAAAATCTTCTGCAACTTCAACGGACTGACAGATAATCCTTTAGACAACAATGAAATTCCAAGATAACGCGCTATGTCTTTAATGTCTCGCATATTATACATTGTTTAAAAAGTTAGTAAATTTTGTTTTTGACAATATTTTCATTTGCAAAAATACAATTAATTATAATATACACAACTCTTTTTGTTACTTTTTTTGTATTTTTGCCACTCGCATTAATAAAATGTTATAAATGTCAGCATTACTTCCATTATTCCTCCTCATCCTCGGCTTTGCCGCACTAATTCTCGGTGCTAATTGGCTCGTGAATGGAGCTACGAGTTTGGGGGTTAGAGCTAAGTTGTCGCCGCTCATTATCGGGTTGACGATAGTTGCATTCGGGACGTCACTGCCGGAGATGATTGTAAATATTTTTTCCTGTATAAAAGGGAGTCCGGGATTAGCGATCGGGAATATCATAGGAAGCAACACCATGAATATCTTACTCATTTTAGGAGTGAGTGCCATGATATTTCCCATTGACGTGAGTAAAGTTTCGATTAGAAGAGACATTCCGGCGGGTTTCATCGCCACATTGGCTATAACATTAATGGCAAACGACTTCTTTAGATGGACTTCAGCGACAATAAACTGGGTGGAAGGAATCGTGCTGCTGGTGATGGGAATGGGATATCTTTGGCTTACTTTTAAAAAGAATTCGGAGACTTTAGAGAACTCAGAGAACTTGTATGACTCAGAAACGCCACAAGAATTGCCTTGGAGCAAAACCGTTTTAGAACTCGTTTTAGGAATCATCGGCCTATATATCGGAGGCGAGCTTGTCTCAAGAAACGCCCAGTTTTTAGCTGTCAGCTGGGGCATGAGCGAGGGCACCGTAGGCCTCACAGTGGTCGCAACAGCCACTTCCCTACCCGAACTCATCACTTCTATCGTGGCGGCACTAAAAAAGAACTCAGCCATCGCGATAGGCAATGTGCTGGGTTCAAATATCTTAAATATCTTTATGGTGCTTGGTGTCAGCTCGCTGATAATCCCGTTGCCGTTCGACACTAAGATGAACCAACAGTTGCTGATACTCTTTGCCGCCAACGCCATCATGCTGACGACGGTTTTCACCGGTAAAGGCCGTAAAATATCACGTTTCGAGGGACTGATTCTCACCCTCGGATATGTCGCGTTTATGCTATTTAGCCTCTATAACTAACACATTCTCGGTTTTAAGACGCACCTTCATCCAACGCTCAATCTGGTCGTGAAGAGCGTTGTTTATATGCTCACCGCATGAGATGAACGCTATGATTTGCTCCGATTCAGTAGATGTTTCGGCATCGACAGTTGAGCCGCGAGTAATGCTGATATTGGTAATCGAAGGATGTACTGCAAACAGCTCCTGTGCTATCGACTGCACATCGATCTCTTTCGCGTCATAAGCTTCGAGACGTGCGTTGAGCTTCACTATGCTGTCATTAAGCACCTTAATCTGCCTGTCGGTATGCTCGTAAATGCCTTTCAAAATCTCGGCTTCCGACAACTCCTCACGCACTATCGTCGCATCCTCATGAATGATAATCTGATTTCTCAAAAAACCATAGTCCTCGGCATCTCTGTAAAGATTCTCCTTCGCCTCGTTAGACAGCATCTCTCCAGCGACAAAAATATCGATAGTCGAGTTTTTACGCGAATAATTCGTCGTATGGTCATAGATAAAGCTCTTGCCCATGTTTTTGTTCTTATGCACGAGCTGCGCCGCGTGAATCTTGAAATTATTCTCTTTCACTACGTTGAAAGCTGTCCAGATACTCGGTACGATGATGACAATGAGAAGAACGGCATACCAGCCTTTTTTCATGCGGTTATGTTTCTCGTCGGCGATCTCAATGACAGGGAATTTGAAAAATTTCACTGCAAGGAAAGTGGCGAGAGCAATGAAAATCGTGTTTATGAGGAAGAGATACAAGGCTCCGCCGATGTACACGAAGTTCAATCTTGAGATGCCGTAGCCCACCGTACAGAGTGGCGGCATGAGGGCTGTCGCGATGGCGACACCTGAAATCACTGTGCCTTTCTCCTTACGCGATGTCTCCAAAATACCGGCAAAACCGCCGAAAAGCGCAATCAAAACATCATAAATCGTCGGATTGGTACGCGCCAACAGCTCCGACGGATTCTCAAGTGTCAGAGGGCTTAAGAAAAAGAACAGTGACGACGCTAAGATGCTGATACTCACCATGATAGCGAAATTCTTCAGCGAATCTTTCAATAAGTTGTTGTCCTCGGTGCCAAGACCAAGACCCAAGCCCAAAATAGGGCCCATAACCGGCGAAATCAACATGGCGCCGATGATGACCGGAATAGAGTTGACGTTCAAACCGACTGACGCGATGACGATGGCGCATGCCAAAATTATGACGTTCGGGCCTCTAAATGCAATATTATTGCGTATGGAATTATCAGCTGTATGATAATCGACGTGCTCCCTGATATTCACAATATCAGCAAATTTTTTAATGTATCTGTTCATATTTTATAATTTTTTTATTATTTTACCCATATCTGTGTTCGTCCGAGCCAGCCGAACCTGTCAATGGAACCCCTTATAATCAACGTGTTATCTTTTGCATTATATGATAATCGTCCGTGATATGTCTTATTCTCATGCGGCTCCCAAATCGTGCCGCCTTTCAGCATGCCGTCGTCCTCTTTGAAATCCTTAAAAAGAATCAACCCAATATATTGAGGCTCAAAGAGTTCAACGCCTTTATCGTATACATGTGTAGTCCTGCCGTAATAAAGCCCGCTGATGGAATCCTGATAAAACTCAACAATGCCTTTCGTCTCCCCTGTCCTGTCATCGACAGTACGCCATTCGCCCAAAATCTTTTCCACTTGTGCATTGACAATCAACGCCATAGCGAAAAACAATATCGTCAGCAACAGTTTTTTCATTTCGCAAGCAGCAGTTTCTCAATAACGAGAGGGAAGTTTTCCTGTTCCAAGACATGAATCTTCGCCGCCACGTCGTCTGGAGTGTCGGTTTCTGAAAGTGCTACTTTTGCCTGAAATATGATATTTCCGCTGTCGTAATGTTCGTTCACGTAATGCACCGTGATGCCCGACTCTTTTTCATGTGCCGCCACCACCGCCTCGTGGACATGATGTCCGTAGAAACCTTTTCCTCCGTATTTCGGGAGCAAAGCCGGATGGATGTTGATGATTTTGTTCGGGAAAGCCTCGATGAGACGCTGCGGAATGAGCCATAAAAAGCCTGCCAAGACTATCAAATCGATGTCGAGAGACTTCATACGCTCGACAAACAAATCACCGGTAAAATAAGTCTTTTCGACCAACAGCAGCGGTATGCCGAGGTTCTTCGCACGCTGATTGGCATAAGCATCTTTATTGTTGCTCACCACGCATGCTATCTCGACATCCTGATTGGGTGCGAAATACTCCGCAATCCGTTGCAAATTGGTGCCGCCTCCCGACACAAAAACAGCCAACCGCTTCATAATCAATCTACATTATCATGAAGAAACGAGTTCTCTTCACGCAATCCCGACTCCTTGTTCACCGAATAACTCGACAGTTCATTATCTTCTTTGGCGATATTCAAACCCATGCGAGCGTATGCCGGAACGTTCTCCAGATTCTCAAGATTTGTCTGATTCTTGAAATCGGTGTTGAACGACATGAAACGCTGACGACGAAGCAGTTCCTTCTGGTCGAGTTGTTTGACCTGAGCCGGTTTCGTAGCGACCATATTTTTAAAGCCAGGCACATCAACATCGTCATCGTCAAAAGTAAACGGATTATCGAATCTCTTCACTGACGGTGTCGCCGATTCGTTGTCACGAGTATGTTCAGGAGCAACTCTTTTCACAATGATGCCGCTGTCGCCACCGTCATTATAATCTTCGTCGTTATCCTTGCTATCGTCAACGACATCGTCGTCGTAAAGCGTGTGACGTTTCACCGGCTGTGAGGGCTCCTGCGGTTTCTCCTTCTTCTCTTCAACAGGCATCTCGTCATGTTTGATGACAACCTTAATCTCTTCGTCTTCTTGAGGGTTCTCATCCTCATCTTGAGATGTCATTTCCACCTCTTGAGGGTTCTCCTCCTCTTGAGAGTTCTCGTCCTCTATAGGTTTCTCTTCCTCAGTAATCTCTTCTTCAGCATTTTCATCTTCCACATCGTCAAAAACCATTGCGACTGGCTGTCTTGATAGTTCTTTCTCCGGGTCTTTGAGTTTATTATCTGCGAAAGTATAAACTTTATGCACCTCTTTTGTCTCCTCGACTTCGCCGAATCCTGTTGCGATGAGTGTCACACGGAGGCCATTCTCAAGTGCCAAGTCTTCTCCGTTACCCCAAATAACCTCCGACACCTTGCCGGTGGCATCCTGCACGTATTCGTTGATTTCGGTGACCTCGTCGAGCGACACTTCTTCAGTACCTGAGGTGATATACACGAGTATATTCTTGGCTCCTGTGATGTCGGAGTCGTCGAGCAACGGTGAGTGCACCGCCTCTTCCACTGCGCGCAGCGCTCTATCCTCGCCTGTAGCGTAGCCTGAGCCCATGATGGCCTTTCCGCTGTTACGCATGACGTTGTTGACATCTTCAAAATCCACGTTGACGTAGCCTGTCACGGTGATGATTTCGGCTATACCTTTCGCTGCTATTTTCAACACGTCGTCGGCCTTCTTGAACGCCTCGGTGAGCTTCATGTTTCCGTATTCCTCACGAAGTTTGTCGTTGCTGATGACGAGCAGTGCGTCAACCTGTTTACGCAGCTCTGTGATACCTTCCTGTGCCTGTTGCTGACGGCGTTTGCCTTCAAAGCTGAACGGCAGCGTGACGATACCCACAGTGAGGATACCGAGTTCGCGTGCTATCCTTGCCACTACAGGGGCGGCTCCTGTGCCTGTACCGCCACCCATACCGGCTGTGATAAACAGCATCTTGGTATCATCCTGAAGCACCTCACGTATGCGTTCTTCTGTCTGCTCCGCTGCCTGTCGTCCCACTGCCGGGACGTTACCGGCACCAAGGGCATGGTCACCTAAATGCAGCTTGTTTTCTACAGGGCTCTTCTGCAAAGCCTGATCATCGGTGTTGCAAAGTATGAAATCAACACCTGTAATACCTTCCGAAAACATGTGCGTGACAGCATTGCTACCACCTCCACCGACGCCCATCACCTTGATGATGTTAGGTTTTTCTTCCGGTGCGTCAAATCTTACTATATCTATATCAGTCATTTTATATTGTTTTAATCGATTGTTTCATTATCTATCTCATCTTCTTTAAGGAATTTACCTGCGAACGTGGTAATGATTGACTGTCCCCAGCGACGGAACAGTCCGCCATTGCTTGTCGTCTTCTCTTGCTCCGGCTCAATAATCACCGGTTCGTCGATGTATTCCTCTCTCTTAGCATCGTTGTTTGCCACGGCCTGACCGTGTTTAAGAGCGTTCTCATAGCGTGCGATACCCTCGATGACGAGTCCGACGCCTGTTGAATACATCGGGCTTGCAAGTTCCTCTGCCGTATCGTTGGCAAGATATTCGTTAGGATAGCCTATGCGAACGTCGAGACCGGTTTTGAATGCCGCAAGTTGCTGTATGTGTTTCATCATGGCACCACCACCTGTGAGAACGATGCCTGCGATGAGTTTATGCTCGCTGTTCACTTTCTGAATCTCGTTGTTCACGATGTCGAAAATCTCGCTGAGACGTGCCTGGATGATAGATGCCAGTGTCTTGAACGAGATTTCCTTCGGCTCACGTCCGCGGATGCCTGGAATCGACACCACCTCGTCGTCACGGTTCTCGCTTGCCACCGCCGAGCCGAACTTCACCTTGATTTCTTCCGCGTGTTTCTTGATGATGGCGCAACCCTGGCGGATGTCTTCAGTGATGACGTTGCCGCCGAACGGGATGACTGCGGTGTGATAGATGATGTTGTCGTAGAAGATGGCGATATCTGTTGTGCCGCCGCCCATATCGACGAGCGCCACGCCAGCCTCTTTCTCGTCTTCGCCGAGCACTGCCTCAGCCGAAGCTATAGGCTCAAGAATCATGTGTTCCATCTCAAGACCGGCCTGCTTGATACATGTCACGATGTTACGCGCCGCCGCCACCTGACCGATGATGACATGGAAGTTAGCCTCGAGTTTGCTGCCAAGCATGCCTTTAGGATGACGGATGCCCATCTCGTCGTCGACGATATATTCCTGTGGGATGACATCGATGATCTCCTCACCCGGTGTCATGCCGAGCTTGAAGACGTCCTGTCTCAGTCTCTCGATTTCGTCTTCTGTAATCTCTATTTCCGGGTTGTCGCGCATCAGCACGCCACGATGCTGCACACTACGGATATGATGGCCGGCGATACCGACGTTCACTGTTTTAATGTCGACATTCGACTGCTCTGAAGCCATATCCACAGCTCTGCGGATGGCGTTGACGGTCTCCTCGATATTGAAAACCATGCCACGTTTAACACCTGTCGACTCCGTTTTTCCATAACCACGGATGACAATCTTACCATTCTCAACTTTTTCGCCGACGAAACAGGCGATCTTTGTAGTACCGATATCAAGGCCTACTATGTACACAGGATTACTCATTATTTTTTAGTTTTATTTTTCGTACAAACAACTTGATTCTCAAAATTAAAATTGATTTTACAATAGTTCTTCAGCTCAGGAGAACCTTGCATCTGTTCAAAGAAATACTTCATATTCATCAGCTTCTCGTCGACGTCGTTATCATTGCCAAGAATCACTTTCATGTCGACATTGTTCATCACCAGCTCATAATTTTTCCCGTCGAAATAAACCTGTTTCACGCAACAATTTGAATATGAATTATTTAGAATGCTTTTCATCACCTTATAAATCTTCGGGAGGTCGCTTTTTGAATATTCCTCGTCGTAGATGCTCGCCGATTTGTTTTTCAGAGCTTTGAAATTCAGATTTCCGCTGCCGAGCAAAAGATGAAGCGTATAATTCGAGCTCGTCGGATAGATTCTGCCTTCATTATCGATGTAAACGGCACGGCCTTCTTTGTTATACACTCGCATAATCGGCTGACACTCAGCGATATTCACCACAAGAACCTCGTCAAGAGTGATGTTCGCGTCGGTGTAGATGGCCCACGGAATAGATTTGATATAATTTCTGACGCTGTCGAGAGGGATTCTCATGATATCTTTGTTACGCGCAGTATCGCAGATCGCCATAATCTTCTGATATTCAACGTCTTTATCAATAAATCCGTGTTCTGTCTCACGTAAAAGAGTCAGCTCGACGCCTTTCAGAGGATGCCCGACATGTTCCTTATGGGTAAAATACCAAAGGCAGGCAATCGCAGCGATTGTCAGCACCCATACTGATATTTTAAGGAACTTGTTCATCATTTCAACATATTTTCAATTTGAGGCACGAAGCGGTCGATGTCGCCTGCCCCTACTGTCATAACTAACTCAGGCTCAATGCTTTTTATTGTATCAAGCAGTTCTTCTTTCGAGCAAAGCATCTTGTTTTTCGATGTTATTCTCTCGAGAAGTGCCGCCGATGTCACGCCTTCTATCGGGAGCTCGCGTGCCGGATAGATGTCTAGCAGAATCACTCTGTCGGCGAGTGAGAGACTTTCCGCGAAACCGTCCATGAAGTCGCGTGTTCTCGTGAAAAGATGTGGCTGGAACACAACAGTTAACTCCTTGTCGGAAAACACCTTACGTGCCGCCAGCAACGCCGCTTTTATCTCTTCCGGATGATGTGCGTAATCGTCGATATAAATGTGTTTTGCGTTTTTCACGCGTATATCGAAACGGCGTTGCACACCTTTGAAGGTAGCGAGGCCTTTTCTTATATCTTCTTGAGACACACCGAGATACGAGCACATTATGATGGCTGCGAGAGCGTTTTGGACGTTGTGGTTGCCATATAGGCGCATGCTCAAAGAACTCTGATTTCTCAGATTGCTCAGATAACTCGGCAAAGCGCAGTAATTGGCAACCACAAAATCAAATTGCGTTTCTCCATCAACAATTCTTATATTTTCCGCCGTCACATCAGCGTTTTCGAGGCAGTAAGTGACGTGTTTCTTCGTTGTTTTTATCGGCAGATTGGCATGATATATCACCAATCCGTCATCGGAAGTCTTGTCCACGAACTCGTTGAAGCTCGCCACAAGATGCTCATAGTCACCGTAAATGTCGAGATGGTCGGCATCGATTGATGTCACGATGCTCCCAAACGGCGCCAACTGCAGGAATGAGCGGTCGAACTCGTCGGCTTCCATCACCATGAATTCGTCCTTGTCCTCGCCAATCACCACATTGCTGTCGATGTTTCGTGAGATTCCGCCGATAAATGCCGACATTCTCTTGCCAGCTGTCATGAGGATATGTGTCACGAGAGCTGTCGTGGTGGTCTTTCCGTGTGTGCCGGCCACTGCGAGTGCCTTGTGCTCCCTCGACAACATTCCAAGCACCTCGGCGCGTTTCACAATCCTGACATTCTTGTCACGTAAATATTTCAGTTCCAAAGCGTTGGCTGGTATTGCCGGAGTCAGCACCACAAACTCAATATTCTCAGGAATAAGGCTCGGGTCGTCAATATAATGAATGCTAATGCCTTCATTTTCAAGACAATGAGTCAGTGGCGACGGGGTACGGTCGTAACCCGCCACTTCATAGCCCTTGGCTTTGAAATATCTTGCCAGGGCGCTCATCCCGATGCCTCCTATGCCTAAGAAATACAACATACCTTATCTATCTCATTTACAATATCTTCCGCCGCATTTGGTCTTGCAAATTTAGCAATATTTTCTTGCATTTTACAAATTTTTTCTTCGTCTTTCAACAAATCGAAAACTGTCGGGATAAGTTTCTCCGGCGTCTCGCTGTTTTTGACTAAAATCGCCGCGTCTTTGTCGACCAAACTCTGGGCGTTTTTCGTCTGATGATCCTCGGCAGCCGTCGGGAGCGGAACGAAAACTACAGCTTTCTTCACCAACGAAAGCTCTGAAATCGACATCGCGCCGGCTCTGGAAATAACCACATTAGCGCAGGCGTATGCGAGGTCCATCCTGTCGATGAACATCGTCGGCTTCACCTTGTCTTCAAGTCCGAGTTCCTTTATTTCCTTCTGTGCCTGCTCTATATACAACTTTCCTGTCTGCCAAATCAGCTGATAGTCAACGTCTTTAAACATCGAGAGCTTAGCCGAGATGCCTTTGTTGATACCCAAAGCGCCTTGGCTTCCGCCCACAAGCAGAATTATCGGTTTCTGTAGATCGAGACCGAAGAATTTTGCGCCTTCATCATGTTTGCCTTCAATGGATACCACATTGTTTCTCAACGGGTTACCTGTCAGAACGATTTTATCTTTCGGAAACCATTTCTCCATGTTCTCGTAGGCCACGCATATCTTCGCCGCTTTCGGTGCCACTATCTTATTGGTGATGCCCGGGAATGAGTTCTGCTCCTGTATCACCACGGGGATTCCGAGCGACGTAGCTTTACGCATCGTAGGGCCGCTGGCGAATCCGCCTACGCCGACCACCACATCGGGTTTGAACTTCTTCAAGATACGTTTTGCCTTACATAGGCTGCTTATCAGCTTGAACGGGAAACTCAGGTTATCGAGCGACAGCTGACGTTTGAATCCGCTTATCCACAGTCCTTCTATAGGATATCCTGCCTTGGGTACGCGGTCCATCTCCATCCTTCCTTTCGCTCCGACGAACATTATCTCGGCATCAGGATGACGGCGTTTGAATGCGTCGGCAATGGCTATAGCCGGGAAGATATGTCCTCCCGTACCTCCGCCGCTAACTATCAGCCTCGGGCTCTTCTTCTGATTCTGCATATCTTTCATTGTTCTTAACTTTTTCCACTTCTTTAGTAACGCTTATTATGATGCCAAGCGAGAGGCCTGTGAACAGCAGCGAGGTGCCGCCCATGCTCACGAAAGGCAGAGGCTGTCCCGTCACTGGGAACAGTCCGACCGCCACGCCCATGTTCACCATCGCCTGCATCACGAGGCTGAACGAGAGTCCCATGGCGAGGAGTGCCGCATACGACTGCGGCGCCTGTAGCATGATACGCGTCGCCCGATACAGCAATATAAGATACAGCGCGAGCACGAAAACACCTCCCAAGAGTCCGTATTCCTCAAGAATGATGGCATAGATGAAGTCGGAATAAGGATGCGGAAGCACGTTCCTCTGTGTGCTCTTTCCCGGCGACTTCCCGATGATGCCGCCGCCCGCGATGGCGATTTTCGACTGCATCACCTGGAAATTGGCGGTGTCGTCTTCCACCTCTTCCTTACTGAAGAACCTCTCTATACGGTTCACCCATGTGGCGCTTCGGTTATCTTTTGCAAAAGCGAACGATATCAGCATGAAGAAAGCTCCGGCCACGATAATGAGTCCGATGAAACCGAAGATAAACTTCATATTCACCTTACTCAAGAACATCATGACGATGCATGTAGCGAAGAGCATCGCCGCCGTCGAGAAATTCTCAGGGAAAATAAGTCCTACGACAACCAATATCGGGAGCATCACCCTGATTCCCACCTCTTTGAAGCTGTTGAGGTCGTCGCGATGCAGTGTCATCATCCTGGCAAGGAAGCCGATGAGGGCTATCTTGGCGAGGTCGCTGGTCTGGAATGTCACGCCGGCAATGCCGATGACACGTTGTGCGTGGTTGAGATTCTTTCCGAAAAACAGAGTATAGACAAGCAACGGGATGGCAATCCAGAAAAGGAGCACCAGAAGTCGCGAGTACCTTCTGTAGTTGAGACGCGAGGCGCCGAACATACACACCAATCCGAGCATCAGCATCATGGCATGACGCAGTAGCACGAAGGCGTTGTTGCCGTTATAGCTTCTGTTCGCCACCGACTCCGAGGCGCTGTACACGGCAAGCAGTGAGATGAAAGTCAGGATAGCCACCACGACCCATATCACCTTGTCGCCCTGAAACAGGCCCTTCGTTTTCTCTAAAACCGTCTCCTTGTCTATTATCATAGTCTATTCCTTTGCCATTTTGACAAAAACTCTCTCCATCTTACGTGTGTCGCAGCCATCCAACTCACAGCCTGGCGAGAAGAGGATGCTGTATCCCGAAATAGCCTTCTCCGCCGCCATACGCACTGCCTCTTCCATACTATCAGCCGTCACCACACCGTCGCGTACGAGACATCCCAAAGCCGAACGCATAGGCTCAGCGTCGCCACCGACACATATTATCGACTTGACATGTTGACGCACAATAGGAATCAAATCCTCGTAGTCCTCGTTGCCAGCCAACGCGATCCACACTGTGGGCTCGTTGACATTCTCTATCGAGAACCACGTCGCCGAGAGGCTCTTTGCAGCGCTGTCGTTAATATATCTCACACCGTTACGCATAGCGATAAACTCGTTTCTATGCTTGATATGCTCACAATCAACGAAACTGCTTTTCAAAAACTCGTTACGAGCGTTGCAGATGCTCTGGTTTATGGTAAAAGCCGTCGTGAAAATCTCTTTTCTTCTACCTTGTTTTGCCAACTGTTCTAACGTCATAATATCTAATTTTATCTTATCTTCAATGTTAATATTGCGAAAGCCACCAGAATGATGGTTATAATCCAGAATCTCACCGTGATTTTCATCTCATGGAGAAGATCCGACTTACCTTTGAAAATCACCGTCGATGTCGGGTCGCATTCCAGCACTTTATCCATCGAGGTTCTGAAATGGTCGTGAATCGGGGTGCGTTTCCACACTCTCTGATGCTTGCCTGTACGTTTCCCTTTCTTAAAATATGCCTTCTGTATGATGACAGACACGCTCTCGATAAGGAAAATGCCGCACATGATAGGCAGCAGCAGCTCTTTGTGAATGATTACCGCCGACACTGCGATGATGCCGCCAATGGTGAGACTTCCGGTGTCGCCCATGAACACCTGTGCCGGGAACGAGTTATACCACAGGAAGCCTATCAAAGCGCCGACGTAAGCCATCAGAAAGACAGCAACTTCCTCACTGCCGGGGATATACATAATATCCAGATAACCCGACAGCACCGCGTTACTGGATAGATACGCAAGCACGCCGATGCCCAACCCGATTATCGCGGAGTTACCTGCCGCCATACCGTCCATGCCGTCGTTGAGGTTAGAGCCATTCGACACGGCAGCCACGACAAACACCGTCAGGACAACGAAAAACACCCAGCCGGCCCAGTATTTGTAAGGCTCTCCCATAAAGTCGAAAAGACTGGCGTAATTCAAGTTATGATGCTTGAAAAAAGGTATCGTGGTTCGCGTCGACTTCACGTCAGGACTCTTTATCACGATTTCCTTGTTATCTTCTATTTTCGTGCTAACAGTCTCATTCATAACAACTTGCGGACTAAAACGCAGTGTCAGTCCGACGATAAGTCCAAGCGTCACCTGACCGATAATCTTATACCATCCGTTCAAGCCGTCTTTTCTCTTCTTGAAAGTCTTGATATAATCGTCGGTAAATCCGATGCCGCCCAAGATGAGGGTGGTGATGAGCATCAGAATCATGTAGATGTTCAGGATTTTGCCGAACAAAAGGCATGGTATGAGCATCGATGAGATGATGATGATGCCTCCCATCGTCGGGACGCCTTTCTTATTCACGTTAAACGGGTCGATTTTCGCGTCACGCTGCACCTCGGAGATGTTGTGACGTTTCATGTATCCTATGAATCTCTTTCCGAACCATATCGAGAAGAAAAGTGCAAAAATGATAGCCAAGATAGCACGCACGGTGACGTATTGGAGCACACCGGCACCCGGAATGTTAAATCTGCCGTCAAGAAATCTCAAAAGATAATAAAACATTTTTTAATCTCCTATTTTTCGTTAAACGCATTCTCAAGTTCTTCCCTGTCATCGAAATGATGCTTCACACCTTTCACATCCTGATAAGTCTCATGACCTTTGCCTGCCACGAGGATGATATCGCCTTTATTTGCCAACGCCACTGCCGTTCTTATCGCCTCGCGACGGTCGGTGATGCACAACACCTTATTATAATACTCGCCGGGAACGCCGGCTTTCATCTGACGTATTATATCTTCAGCTTCCTCGAAGCGTGGGTTGTCGCTGGTGATGATGAGTCTGTCTGACAGTCTAACTGCCACTGCCGCCATCTTCGGACGTTTGTCGGCGTCACGGTTGCCGCCAGCACCCGCCACGGTGATGAGTGTCTCGTTATGTGTCCTGATCTCGTTGATTGTCGAGAGCACGTTTTCGAGAGCATCAGGCGTATGAGCGTAGTCGACGATGCCCACTATGCCGTCTTTCGAGTTCACCATCTGGAAACGTCCCGACGCACTGTGGAGCTTGCTGACCTCTTGCAAAACCTCTTCCTCCGGCATGCCGAGCAAGACAGCGGCGCCATAGATAGCCAAAAGATTATATGCGTTGAAACGTCCCACGAGGTACGTCGACACGGCTTTATTGTTGATTTTCAGCTCCATGCCATCGAAATAACTCTCCATCACGAGGCCTTTGAAGTCAGCGTCGTGCTTCAAAGAATATGTCTTCTTGGCTGCCTTGGTATTTTGCAGCATCACCATGCCGTTCTTGTCGTCGAGGTTCGTAAGAGCGAAGGCCGTCGCCGGAAGATTATCAAAAAATTTCTTCTTCGCGTCACGGTAGTTTGCCAGCGTCTTATGATAATCCAAGTGATCTTGGGTCAGATTCGTGAATATTCCGCCGTCGAAATGCAGTCCTGCGATTCTGTCTTGGTCGATGGAATGCGAGCTCACCTCCATAAAGGCGTATTCACAGCCTGCCTCCACCATCTGTGCAAGCAACGCGTTGAGTTCCAGCTGGTCGCCAGTGGTATGTGTCGATGGCACCACCTTCTTTCCGATGATGTTTTCTATCGTCGAGAGGAGTCCGCACATATATCCGGCGTCGGTGAAGAGACGATACAGCAATGTCGCGATGGTTGTCTTGCCGTTGGTGCCTGTCACACCCACGAGATGCAGCTTCTCCGAAGGCCTGCCGTAGAATTCCGAGGCGGCCAATCCCAACGCCTTAGCGCTGTTGTCGACCACGAAATAATGTACGCCCTCAGCCTGTGTCTCAGGAAGATGCTCGCACACCACGCCCCGTGCTCCGTTTTCCACCGCCTTCTCAATGTAATCGTGACCGTCGACCTGTGTGCCGCGCACCGCAAAAAACACGCTGCCATCGCTGCATTTCCTCGAATCGAACTGCAGGTCTTTCGCACCTTTGATAATCTCTTCAATATTCATATCAATTCAATTTCAAAACTATCATTTCTCCTTTTCCCAATTCCGTTCCGGCCTTCACGCTCTGACTCTCTACCAAGCCCCTGCCGCTGAATCCGGCCTTCCATCCCATCGACTCGACGAGATACACCGCATCCATCACGTTCATGCCGCTCAAATCAGGCACCACACCGTTCTCAAGGTCGATGCTCTTTATCGTCACGCCGCCGTTTTTCGACTGGCCGACCTTCACCCACTCTGAGCTGAGCTCGCTGTCGACCATCCTCACTCCCGCCATGGTGCAGTAGTCGTTGACGTCTTCATAATATGCCATCGTCGCTTTAGTGTACTTGTCGCAGTTGGCCGGATAGCTGTGTGTCTCGTCTTTGATGCCGAGTTCAGTGGCATACACCTTCTCCGCTATCTCCTTGAATACCGGTGCCGACACCGATGCTCCGTAGTAGCTCTTTCCCATAGGGTTGCTGATGACCACGATGCATGTATATTTCGGGTCGTCGGCAGGGAAATACCCGACGAACGACGCGGTGTAGTTTTTCTTGTTATAGCTTCCGTTTTTCGCGATCTGCGCCGTGCCTGTCTTGCCCGCTATCGGAAAGGCGCATTTGCTCAACGCCTTAGCGGTGCCGTTCTCAACCACACCACGAAGCAGACGCTGCAACGTCTTGATGGTTCTCTCCGACGCGATCTGCTCGTTGATGACGACAGTATCTGACTTATAAACCACCTCGTTGCCGTGACGTATCTCCTTAACAAACTGCGGCTTCACCATCCTTCCGTTGTTGGCGATGGCATTGTAATATGTCAGCAGCGTGATAGGCGTCACAGTGAGTTCGTAACCTATCGACATCCAAGGCAACGACACCTTCGACCAAAGCTTACTGCTGGTACTTTTTATGTAAGGTCTGCCTTCTCCTTTGATGTCGAGATTCAACGGCTCGTTGATTTTTGTCTTGTAAATCAGGTCGATATAACGCTGCGGGTTGTCTTCAAACGCCTCTGTCGCAAGGAATCCGAATGCGATATTCGACGACTCCCAGAAACACTGTTTCACCGTCGGGACGCCCTCACCCACCACGTGCGAGTCGGTCATAACACGGTTAGCGAAGCGCATCTTACCCGTCGTACCGAGGTTCAAAACCCTGTCGATGTTAAAGTTAGGGTTATTCTCAAGCAGCGCCGTCATGGTGATGGCCTTGAATGTAGAGCCCGGTTCCACATTCTCCGCGATGGCGAAGTTATATGATTCCTCATATTTTTTCTTCTTCTCGTTATATTTCAGCGACGCAATCACCTCGATGAATCCCGATTTTACGTCCATCATTATCACACAGCCTTGCTGGGCGTCGTTTTCAGTGAGACAGCGGCGTAACGCCTCTTCCGCCACATCCTGAATCTTTGCGTCTATTGATGTGTATATGTCTTTCCCGTTCCTTGGAGTGATATTCGTCGAAGCAGGCACATCGATAAAACGCCCACCGTTGATACGACGGCGCATCTGCAGACCGTCACGGCCTCTCAAACAGGTGTCGTAGGCACCTTCAAGACCCACTTTAACAGGATTCACGGTGTCGTTATAGTTGACATAACCTATCACACGCATAGCGATATCCCCATAAGGACGCTCCCTAACTAATTGTTTCTCAGAAATAAAGCCATTGCCGAGACGCTCTTTGAAGATAGGAAACGTCTTGATTCTCTCATATTCATCCATCTTCAGCTTCTTCGCGATTTTGACATAGCGTTTGTTGTTGTTGCGCGCTTTGGTGAACATGTTCACATACTGCGACTTCGTGTGCGCCTTCAGCATATTCGAAAGGCTGTCAGCCAACGGCCCAATCTCGTTTTTAAACCTGTCTTCAGGCACCGCTACAGGGTCGAAATAAACATCAAAAACAGGTATCGTGGTGGCAAGAAGCGTACCGTTTTTCGAGAAGATGTTGCCTCTCACAGCCGGCACCTTCACAATTCTGATGTCAGCCTTACGAGCGTTCTCAAGCAGCTCCTCTCTGTCAACTGTCTGAATAACAATGATTTTAGCGACAATAGCCACTCCCACTACAAGCATTACTATGTAGAGCAGCATCACACGCCAGACATCGCTAAAATTCATTTTACTCATAATTCAGCACTATTTTTTGACAGTTATCTTTTTCAAAGGTTCTACAGATTCTTTTATCCCCTTGTTTTTCAATATCTTAGCAAGCTCAGACTGTTTAGTCATCCTTGTTATCTCCGACTTGTTGTAGACATATTCCACATGACGGTCTTCCAAAAGCTTGGTCTTCGTCAGCACCTCACGGTTAACATCCTCAGCGATGTAAGTGTTTGTGATATAAAGCATTAGCAAAAATACCACATACAACACGAACGGCAACTGCTGAATCACCGTTTTCTTCGAGAAGACATCGCCTCCCAGATAATTATTGAAAAACGAACCTTTACTTTCTTTCATCTTTCTTATTTTGTTTATCTTTCTTATCCTGTGCAGACAAGGCATACATTGGTCCCTACAGGAGTTCCGCTATCCTTAATTTTGCGCTTCGTGCCCTGCTGTTCCTCGCAATCTCATCATCTAAAGGCACTATCGGCTTATGCGTTATTAATTTATAAGGTGTGTTACGGTTTCCGAAAAAATCCTGCTCCACCTCACCGTTTGCATTACCGCTACGCATAAAGTTCTTCACCAACCTGTCTTCCAACGAATGATACGACATCACCACAAGTCTTCCGCCCGGTTTCAAGACGTCGGCACATTGTGCCAGAAATGCCTCGAGCACTTCCATCTCTTTGTTAACTTCAATCCTCAACGCCTGAAAAATCTGTGCCAAGACTTTGTTTTCAGAGCCTTTCGGAAGATGTGACGCGACAGCGTTCTTCAAATCCGTCGTCGTCTCAATCGGATTGATATCGCGAGCCATCTCAATGTCACGGGCTATCGCCATGGCGTTTTTCAACTCGCCGTAACGTGAGAACACGCTTGCCAAGGCAGCAGTATCGTATGAGTTAACAATATTCGCCGCGTCAACAGGGTCGTTCTGGTTCATACGCATGTCGAGGCGGCCATCGAAACGTGTCGAGAAACCCTTTTCAGGCGTGTCGAACTGATAAGAAGAAACCCCAAGGTCTGCCAAAATTCCGTCGACTTTAGAATTAGCATAAAGCTGGATAAAATTCTTCATGTAACAGAAGTTCTGCGGAATGAATGTAAACCGTTCATCCTCAAATGCATTCTTTGCAGCGTCGGCATCCTGGTCGAAAGCATACAAGTGGCCACCCTTGAGACGCTCAAGGATAGCTCTCGAATGGCCGCCACCGCCAAACGTGACATCAACATAGATGCCGTCAGGATTGATGTTCAAGCCATCGACACACTCGTTTAACAACACAGGATTATGATACATTTCCCCAAATTTTATTCAAAATCAATGTTTCCAAGTCGGTCTTCCAAAAGCTGCGAAAACTCCTCGTCAGTCATCTGCGCGTTGCTCTCGTCCATCTTCTCCTTTGCCCAAATCTGCATCCTGTCGGGCAACGAGGTAATCACCACATCCTTCACCATGCCGCATTTCTCCACGAGGTCCTTAGGAATCTGAAGACGACCGCTCGAATCCATCATCACAACCTTAGCTCCGGCATTGATACGGCGCATCATCATCAGATTTTCCTTCTTGAACGGGTTCAGCTTACCGAGTTTGTCCTGCAAATTACGCCAATCGTCCTTTCCATACACGTCAAGACACGTCTCAAACAAGCCCGGACGAAGCACGAAACCCTCATTCAGCGCATCACCCAACTGTTCCTTGAAACTACTGGGAAGCAGCAGCCTTCCCTTGGCATCTAATTTGCAATAATATTCTCCAATCGGATAATCCATCTCAATACAATTTTTCAGCTTGTAAAATTATACATTTTTTCCCACTTATTCCCACTTTTTTACAAAAATTTTTAAAAATTTTATCAACAGGGTTATCAACAATGAAAAAAGTTATTAACATAGCTCGTCATTTCGAGTGCAACGAAGCGAATTTGAGAAATCCTTGACGATCGAAAAATATCTGCGATTTCCACAATTTCTGCGTGAGAATTAAAAAAAACATTATTTTTGCGTAAAATTACATCATCATGATTATCAAATCCGCATCATTTCTGCAATCGAACACCAATGTCAACAAGCTTCCGAAACCCGACAAGCCTGAATATGCCTTCATCGGGCGTTCCAATGTGGGAAAATCGTCGCTCATCAACATGCTGACCGGCAACAGCAAGTTGGCTAAGGTGTCGTCAACGCCAGGCAAGACCATCACCATCAACCACTTCATTATCAACAACGAATGGTATCTGGTCGACCTTCCGGGATACGGCTTTGCCAAACGTTCGCAGAAAGACCGTGAGATGTGGAAAAAGATGCTCGACGCCTACATCCTTGGACGTCCGAATTTAGTGATGACGTTTGTTTTGGTCGACAGCCGCATCAAGCCGCAGAAAATAGATTTGGATTTCATCTCAAGCCTCGGCGAGAACCAGGTGCCGTTCGCGATAATATTCACAAAAGCCGACAAGCTCGGCAGCGGCCAACTGTCAGCAAACATCGAAGTTTATAAAAATGAGCTTCTGAAAGAATGGGAAGAGCTCCCCACAATGATTGTCACCTCCTCCGAAAAGAAAATCGGAAGAGACAATGTTTTGGATCTGATAGAATTCTACAATAAGGAGTTTACAAAATAACAGGATTATTCTTGCGCCTCAAACTTCTTCACAAGTTCCTCCGGCGACAATCCCAAATTTTCAATCGATGCTTTGCAATCCCCGGCAAACTCACCGTCAGGATACATCTCAAGATATTGTTCGTAAATCTTCTTCGCCATGTCGAGGTTGTTGTATTTCGTCTCGAAAATGAACGCCTTCACAAACAACGCCGCCTGAGTGCGAGGATATTCCGGATAATCCTTCAACATCCTGTCGATGACGGAAATGGTGCGCTGCGGCTCGTTAAGATTCATCGAAACATCCACTGCCTTGAACAGATATTCCGGCGCATTCACATCATCAGGATTCGCATCCGCAAAATCGCAATATGCCGACACCAAATCGCTTGCGATATCAGCATCTATCTGCGATTCCGTTGCAAACACCCGCTTCTCCAATTTCTCGATTCTCTTCGCCGGGTCATTATTGTTGCAACCGATGAAAATCAATACGATTAATAATATAAATGATAATTTTTTCATCTGCGGTGTTTTTTATTGGGGAATATCATCTTGTAATCTACGTCGACGTTGCCTTCCGAAATATTACGTAACTTATTCTTCAGCAGCATCTTACGCATTGAACTGATTCTATCGACATAGCATTTCCCTTCAAGGTGGTCGTATTCATGCTGAATCACTCTGGCAACTATTCCGTCAAATTCATCTTCGTGCTCAACGAAATTCTCGTCAAGATAATTTATCTTCACCTTGCTCGGGCGTTCCACGTCTTCACCCATGTCTGGCAAACTCAGACAGCCTTCCCTGAACGTCCACGGCTTACCCGAAAGCTCAATGATTTCAGGATTGATAAACACTTTCTTCACACCGGCGCCCTCCGGATATTTGTCCTTAAACGGGTCGCTGTCCATCACGAAAAGACGAATGGACTTATTAATCTGCGGGGCTGCCAAACCGACACCCTCGGTATGATACATAGTCTCGAACATATCAGCTATAAGTTGCTGAATCTCAGGATTGTTTTCTTCAATATCTTCGGCCACGTGCTTCAACACCGGATGACCGTAAGCCACAACTGGTAATACCATTTTATATTTTATTTTATCGATGCCATATACGATTGCAGGATTATCGTCGCGCTGATGGTGTCGACGAGCTCCTTGTTTTGCCTTGCCTTTTTGCCTAAACCGGCGTCGAGCATGGTCTGATGCGCCATCACGGAGGTGAAACGCTCGTCAAAACGTTTTACCACCATGTCGGGCAGCGTTTTTTTCAGTTGTTTCAGGAATGGCTCGATGTACTGTGCCGACTCAGAAGGGTTGTTGTGCATGTCCTTAGGCTCACCCACCACTATCTCGTCAACATCCTCTTTCTTCACGTAATCCTGGATAAAAGCAACCAAATCGCACGCCCTAACCGTCGTCAAACCGTTGGCAATGATACGCAAAGGGTCGGTCACGGCGATGCCGCAACGCTTTCTGCCATAGTCGATTGCCATGATTCTGCCCATCCCTGAAAAATTTTTTGCAAAAATAATGAAAAATTTGCTTTTGTATTAAAAAAATGTGTACTTTTGCAACCGCAAATCCAGATGGTAGATGTAGCTCAGCTGGTTAGAGTACCGGATTGTGGTTCCGTGGGTCGTCGGTTCGAATCCGACCTTCTACCCTCAAACTTGAACATCTCTTAACGCTTCGTTGAGAGATGTTTTTTTATCCGTCGACTCGTTTCTCTTCTTGATAATCAACGCACAAGCCACCTGGAAGTCGCCTGCCGGGAAGTGTTTCGTGTATGAGCCCGGCACCACCACCGAACGCGCCGGAACCACGCCTTTGTATTCCTTAATCTCAGTTCCGGTGACATCCAAAATCTTCGTCGACTGTGTAATGACGGTATTCGCTCCAAGCACTGCTTCTTCCTCAATCCTCACTCCTTCCACCACTATGCAACGTGAGCCGATGAAACAGTTATCTTCGATGATTACAGGAGCCGCCTGCACGGGCTCGAGTACTCCGCCTATGCCCACGCCGCCGCTGAGATGCACGTTTTTCCCTATCTGCGCGCACGAGCCCACCGTCGCCCAAGTGTCGACCATAGTGCCGCTGTCGACATAAGCACCTATATTAATATATGAAGGCATCAGCACCGCGCCACGGTTGATGAACGCACCGTAACGCACCGTCGCCGGAGGCACTACGCGCACTCCAGCCTGCTCGAAACCGCCCTTCAACGGAATCTTGTCGTAATATTCAAAGATGCCGCTCTTCGACACCTCCATATCGTTAATAGGGAAAAACATGTTGACGGCCTTCTTCAGCCACTCGTTCACAATCCATTGACCTTCAATCTTTTCAGCGATACGGATCTCGCCCTTGTCAAGAAGTCTCACAACCTCGCGGATGGCGTCTTTTGTCTCGTTTTTCGCCAGCAACGAGCGGTCGTCCCATGCTTTTTCTATGATATTTTGCAAACTATTCATATTTACAATTTTCTGCAAAGATAATAAATCTCTCGTAGATTTCGCAGATTTCACAGATTTTTTCCACCAAAAATTCTTCCACAATCGATTTGCTCGCTTAAGCGAGAGATCTCGCAGAACAGGTTCCAAAAACAAAAAACTCTGCGAGATCCGTTAGTGTCAGCGAACAAAATCAAACGTGGAAGAATTATGGAAGAAATTTTCTGCGTTTTCTGCGTTTTCTGCGAGAGAAATTAATTATCTTTGCAAAAATTTCATACAATGAAAAACAACGACTTTCTCTCCCCTGGTCAGATAGCCTGGCGTCGCTACAAAAGCAACGTCGCCGGCATGATTTCGTTGATTTTCATCATCTTATGCGCACTGATGGCGGTCTTCGCCTATTTCATCATTCCGGATAACACCCCGGACGCAAACACCCAGATTCTTGAGATTTCAACCCAAAAACCAGGCTTTGAGGTCGACATACTGCTCGTCAACAAGCCGACACAAGTCGAGAAAGTTGGATTTTTCAAGAAACTTTGGAGCGGACAGCCCTCGCCTTACCGTCAAATTCCATTCGATTCTTTGAAAATCGAAGAAAAAACGACCACTGTTTATCTTTTCAACCCGGAACACAGCGGCAGCGTTCAAGAGGAAATCATAGATAATTCTCTCATTCCCGACAATTCTATAATCCACAGAAAGTATTATCTCGGCACCGACCAGTTCGGGCGCGACTTCCTGAGCCGCCTCGTCCTCGGCACCCGTATCAGCTTCAGCGTCGGTTTCATAGCGGTATTCCTCTCTGTTGTCATCGGTCTGTTCGTCGGAGGCCTCGGCGGCTTCTTCCGCGGGCGCGTCGACGACGTCACGATGTGGCTCATCAACGTGGTATGGTCGCTGCCTACCTTGTTGATAGTCATAGCGATAACATTTGCATTAGGCAAGGGTGTCGTTCAAGTCTTCATCGCCGTAGGTCTCACCATGTGGGTCGAGGTGGCACGCGTCACCAGAGGTCAGATTCTATCAATCCGTGAGACTACTTTCGTGGAAGCCGGACGTGCCTTGGGATTCAAAAACGCGAGAATAATCATAAGGCATATCATCCCGAACATCCTCAACCCTATCATCGTCATCTCAGCGGCTAACTTCGCAACTGCCATCCTGCTCGAAGCGGGCTTGAGTTTTCTTGGCATCGGCGTGCAACCTCCAATGCCGTCGTGGGGCTCAATGATTAAGGAAAACTACGCTTACATCATCCTCAACGACGCCTACCTCGCCATCCTACCCGGCATCGCAATCATGCTGCTTGTGCTCGCTTTCATGCTCATGGGCAATGCCTTGCGCGAAGCTCTCAACGTAAAAAAATAAGGATTTATCTGAAATTGGCATTCCAACATTCGTCTCTTCTGACCCTATTCGGACATTTGCCTTTGTAAAGGTTAAATTTCAACGCCACGTACACATCGAGACCATAAGAATCCCCATATTTTAAAAAATTAAAAATATTCTGTGTCCCGACAGTCAAAAATGCGAGTCTCATCTCCGCTCCAACCAAGAACCTATGGTAATTATACAACGTAACCGGCAATGTAAAATCAAAGTAAGTACTCTCAAAACGCGGCTCTACGACAAGCTGCGGAGGACGGCTCACCGAATATTCAAAGAAACGCACCGGCTGAATCCATGAGGCGTTAACATAAAAATTGTTGTAAATGTTATAGTCGAACTGTACGCTCAAAGCCGTCGGCAGTCCCATAAGAAAACTGTCACCGGCAAAAGAATCGTCAGTGTTGTCATAAAAAGTCATGGTTATAGTGTCCATCATCGAGTCAAAATCCTTGACATCTTTCAACTTATTAACATCAAAAATCTTGTCGGTATCAGAATAAATCTTATAAACTCTCGCATTTTTGTTGTAACGAATCGCACCGAAATCCAACAGCGAGACACCAAGCCGCCAAACATAAGGAATCTTCGGGAAGGTGCACGGACGTTTCACCACACCGGCCATCTTTTCATCCATCTTGTGAGTATAGGTCACACCGATATCAACACCGGCGCCCCATCCGTTGACTATCTTATTTTTATCAAACACCTCGCCATCAGCAAAGTCGGCAGAATAATCAATCGGAGCCGACATAGCCGCCGTCATGTCAACTTTATGGATAATGGTCGAATCGCTGTTGATGATATATTTGTCAACCTCTTTGAGATTCACCGCAGCTGCGGCATAACCGAGCAGACCTTTCGCAGTCACACCGACATCAATCTTGTCATAATACCGGTCTTTAACAGTCAAAGAATACGCAATTCCCACCTCCGACCAAGCCATAACACCGGCTTTTGAATTCTCCGACTGATAATTTTTACCACTATAATCGCCGTCTTCCATTGAAACGACACCTATTTCAAGTATCTCCCAAGGAATTCTTGTCCCACTTGCATAAACACGATTGTTGACAAACAAACCAAAGGCATTTTTACCGTTGAAGTTATACATCGTCGAAAGGACTTTCAAATCAAGAGTTTCATAAAAATATTTCGGCTTTGTGTTCATCACAAAGTCAAAATCATAACGCTTTCCATTCTTATAATAATCGGAAAAACCACCGCCTGTCAAGATATTATATAAATCAGAAGCTTTGACAAAGGCGAAATTGTTGTATGCGGAAATCCCAACATTCAGTCCGAAATCAGAATATACAAACGACGTTGTCATCAATGACGGATTGACTGCGAGTCCGCTCGAACCTGAGTAATTCGTGGAGCTACCTAAAAACTGTGCCGAGATGTTGTTTGTAAAGAAAGAAAACAGCATCAAAACAAGAATTCCTGCTTTTCTAAAAATATGTCTATGTCTTTTCATCATTTAACGACCGCAAAATTATTAAAAAAGTTGATTTTATTCATTTGATTTTCAAAAAAAAATTGTAATTTTGCACCCTCAAAAAAAAAATCTGCGGATGTGGCGTAATTGGTAGCCGCGCCAGACTTAGGATCTGGTTCCGTAAGGAGTATGGGTTCGAGTCCCTTCATCCGCACGAATAATTAAATAAATTATTGATAATGAAGACTTTACAGACAGCAAAAGGCGACCTTCTCGCCACAATCCAAATCGACATCGACAAAGCTGACTACGCAGAAGATGTTAAGAAAGAATTAAAGAACTATCAGCACAAAGCCACTCTTCCAGGCTTCCGCCAGGGTAAAGTGCCGTTTGGTATGATTGAAAAAATGTACGGCTCAGCAGTCACTTTCGACAAGTTGAACAAGAAGGTTTCCGAAGCTCTCAACAACCATATTCTCGAAAACAAACTCGACGTGATAGGTTATCCGCTGTCAGATCCTGACAAGCAGCAGCCTACAGACCCTGAGACTCAGGAAACAATGAGTTTCTTCTTTGAAGTCGGTCTGAAACCTGAAATCAAGGTCGAACTCGGCAAAATCGCTATCAACGACTACAACATCAAAGCTTCTGACAAGGAAATCGACGAGACAATCAAACGCATCCAGGAAGGCAACAAGAAAGACGATAAGCTTCCTGAACTCAACGAAGAGCTCTTCAAGATGATTTTCCCTACAAAGGATATCAAAGACGTCGAGACATTCCGCAAGGAAATCGCAACAGAAATGGAACGCCAGTATGTCGTCGAGGCAGAACGTATGTTCCTCAACAACGCCATCGATAAACTCGTGAGCGAAATCAAGTTCGACATGCCTGACGCATTCCTGAAACGCTGGATCGTCGCCAACAGCGAAGGCAAAATCACTGAAGAGGATGTCGAAAAGAACTACGACAACGTGTATTCAAAGACCTTCAGATGGCAGCTCATTGAAGAGACAATCGCAAAGGCTAATCCTGAACTCGTCCTCAAAGAGGAAGAACTTCGCGAATTCGTGACAAAGATGTACTTCGGCCAACTCGACCTCGCAGGCATGGACGACGACATGAAACAGCGTCTCAACGGTATCGTCGACTCAGTGTTGAAAGACGAAAACCAGCGCGAGAACATCAAGAATCAGGTCGCTGACAACAAAGTCACCGCATTCCTGAAGAAGGCAATGAAGGTTAAGGTTGTCGACACAGACTACGAGGGCTTCGTGAAGGCCGTCCTTCCACAGGAAGAAAAACCGGCAAAGAAAGCCAGTAAGAAAGTTGCAGATAAGGAGGAGAAGAAGGATAAGGAGGATAAGACTGAGAAGACAGAGAAGGCTCCTGCAAAGAAAACCACAAAGAAGTCAACTAAAAAAGATGAATAACGAATTCTACAAATACGCCACCAAGCACCGCGGCATCAACGGTTTAGGCCTCGAAAAGTACGCCAACACCATCGTCGACTACATCTCCCCGACCATCATCGAGGAACGTCAGCTCAACGTGGCACAGATGGACGTGTTCTCACGCCTCATGATGGACCGCATCATCTTCTTGGGCGACCAGATCGACGACTATGTCGCTAACATCATACAGGCACAGCTGCTCTTCCTCGAGTCAGCCGACCCTAAACGCGACATCCAAATCTATCTGAACTCTCCTGGCGGCTCGGTGTACGCAGGCCTCGGCATCTACGACACCATGCAGTTCATCCAGCCTGACGTAGCGACAATCTGCACAGGCATGGCGGCATCTATGGCAGCTGTTCTTTTGTGCGCCGGCGCTGACGGAAAACGTTCAGCCCTCAAGCACTCACGCATCATGATTCATCAGCCAATGGGCGGCATGCAAGGACAGGCTTCTGATATCGAAATCACCGCTCGCGAGATTCAAAAAGTGAAGAAAGAACTTTACGAAATCATCGCTCAGCACACAAAACAGCCTTACGACAAGGTGTGGGCCGACTCAGACCGCGACTACTGGATGACAGCGGAAGAAGCCAAAGCCTACGGCATGGTTGATGAAGTGTTAGTAAAGAATAAATAATGTCTAAAAAACAAGAAAATTCCTGTTCCTTCTGCGGACGTCCAGAGAGTCAAGTCAACCTCTTGATTACTGGCGTCAGCGGTTTCATCTGCGACGAATGCGTCGGTCGCGCCCATCAGATGCTCAATGAGGAGATGGCGCACCGCAGCCGTGCCATGGTCCCCGACTTCAAGCTTCTGAAGCCATTGGAAATCAAGAATTTCCTCGACCAGTACGTCATCGGACAAGATGCCGCAAAACGCGTCTTGTCGGTAGCAGTGTACAACCACTACAAACGTCTCAACCAGAAAGATACAGCTGACGAGGTCGAAATCGAGAAATCGAACATCGTGCTCGTGGGCGAGACAGGAACAGGCAAGACCTTGTTAGCCAAGACGATAGCGCGCATGCTTAATGTGCCTTTCGCCATCGCCGACGCCACAGTGCTCACTGAAGCAGGATACGTTGGCGAAGACGTGGAAAACATCCTCGTGAAGTTGCTGCAAGCTGCAGATTACGACGTGGCAGCGGCGGAAAAAGGCATCGTCTTCATCGACGAGATAGATAAAATAGCGCGTAAAGGCGACAACCCGAGCATCACACGTGACGTGTCGGGTGAAGGCGTGCAACAGGCGATGCTGAAACTCCTCGAAGGAACCGTCGTCAACGTGCCACCACAAGGCGGACGCAAGCATCCTGAACAGAAGATGATACAGGTCAACACCAAAGACATCCTCTTCATCGCAGGCGGCGCCTTCGACGGCATCGACAAAATCATAGCAAACCGCGTGGGCACCAACGCCATCGGCTACGGCTCCGACCTAAAGAAGCAGATCGACCGCGACAACATGCTTCAATATATCGCACCGTCAGATTTGAAGAAATTCGGCTTGATTCCGGAAATAATAGGCCGTTTCCCGATACTGACATACCTCAACCCACTCGACAGAGGCACTCTCAAACGTATTCTCACCGAACCTAAAAACGCAATCACAAAGCAGTTTACCAAGTTGTTCGGCATGGACGACATCAAACTCATCATCAAAGATGAAGTCCTCGACTTTATAGTCGACAAGAGCATCGAATTCAAGCTCGGCGCACGCGGACTGCGTTCCATACTCGAAGCAATACTCAACGACGACATGTTCGACCTGCCTTCAACCGACGCGAAAGAACTCGTAGTAGACCTCAACTACGCAAAAGAAAAGTTTGAGAAATCGAAGATATCTGAACTTAACGTTCAGGGATAAGAAGGATAAGCGCCTAACGGCTGATAAAACTTATCCTTCTTATCCTTCTTATCTTTCTTATCCTTATTTTCCTCTTCCTTGTATAACTATCAACGCTGTGTAAATCAAAATTTTGGTATCAACGGCGAGGTTCATGTTTTCGATATAAAGGATATCATATTTCAGTCGTTCGACCATCTCATCCACTGTTGAAGCGTAACCGAATTTCACCTCGCCCCAGCTTGTGATGCCCGGCTTCACTCGCAGAAGCATTCTGTAATGCGGCGCTTTCTGCACAATCTGATCGATATAGTATTGACGCTCAGGACGATAACCCACAATCGACATCTTTCCGCCAAGAACGGTAAAGAATTGTGGAATCTCATCGAGACGCACCTTACGCATAAACTTGCCCCATTTTGTGATACGCGGGTCATCATCGGTAGACAACTGCGGTCCCATGTCCTCCGCATTGACATACATACTCCTGAATTTCAGCATGTTAAACGGCTTGCCATGCTGTCCGATGCGTTCCTGTTTGTAGAAAATCGGTCCAGGTGACGAGCGTTTCACCATGATGGCCGTAAAGATGTAAACCGGTGATAATAAGACAATTACCATCACGGAAGCAATGACATCGAACATTCGTTTTGCCACCTGCTGCCATACCGGCATAGGCTCAGGAGTAATCTGAATCAACGAAGCATGCCAGATGCCTTCCTGCTTCACGGCTCCAAACACAAACTCATGCATCAATGGGATGATTTTCACCGTGACATCAGTATTCTCGAGCATCATGAGAATCTTCTCGATAGTCTCAGTCTCAGAACGTTCTATCGCGATGATGGCTTCCTTAATATCATATTTCTTGATGACATCAGCCATATCTTTATAACTTCCGAGACGCGGAATATACTTCTCTACTTTATAAACGTCCTTGTCAAATACATTTACAAAGCCGACAATGATATTTCCAGCGGAGAACTTTTGCCCTGCTATCTCCTCGTATATCGCACAAGCGTTGCCGTTACTGCCTATAATCAGAGTGTTTAAACCGAGTTCGCCTCTATGAACCCTCTTAGCCGTAATTGTTGTAATCACCAACCTGCCGAGATAAGTGAGGGTAAACTGCAGCATATACAGCATCACGAACAAGGTGTAATATGTCTTGTAATTTGTGATGTGGTCGTCAAGAATCATGGCGAAAAACAGCACCACCGTACCGATAAGTGTCACCAGGATGGTCTGCCCGAGCTCCCTGACACGCGACCTGAAATAAACTTTGCTGTAAGAACCTGAAAGCAGGAACAAAAACAGCCACGCTATCGGGATGAAAGCGATGCCAAACCAGAAATTCTCGTCGTTGTAGATAACGCTAATATCATTGAAAACATCAGGATTTTCGATTTTCTTACGATAACAGAAAAACAATATCCAGCTCACAAATGATGCGAACCAATCCCATAAGACGTATTTAAAAGTCTGTCTGCGTTTATTTATCTTGCTGCTCAATTGTAAATCAATTTAATATTATCAAAATAGAAATCTGCCGATTCTCCTTCAAAAACGCTACCTCTCAGATAGTATCTAAAATATGACGCATTATAATTCTCAATGATTGTAGGCGTGAAGTTGATGTAAGCCTTCTTCCATTTATTTGTGGCCTTAAGATACACCAACTGTTTCTCAACCAAACCATCCTGAGGGGATCTCACAAGCAATCCGATAAGAAAATCCGAAGTGCATTTGTAGTCAATCTCAAGAAGCACATACGACCTTCCATCCGCCGGCAAGTCAGTCAAATAAGGGCTCTGCAACCAGAAACTCAGCGTGCTGTCGGCCAAATGAACGTGTCCCGAACGATAATGACTTATGGAATCAGCCGGATTACGGGGGTCAATCCATGCATTTGTATCGCTACGATGGCTGATCTGCTGCAACGCGGCGTATGTGGTGTCAAGTGGAGTAAGTATTATGTTGTTTATTTCCTCGAAGTCTTCAATGGTGAATTGCATATATGAACTGTCAACACTATAGTATTTCGTGACCGGACGTATAGTGTCAATCTGTCCCGGGACAAAGTTGTGCCCGCTTATTCTATATGGTTTGTAAAAAGGGTATTGAATCCTTGTTGATGAGATTGAATTCATCTTAATGCCAGGGTAAAACTGCAAATTTTTCTCGCCTTCCTCAAGGATAGGTATCAACGCGTAGACTTCGCCGTCGTCATGTCTTCTCATTTCATAACATCCCTGAAAACTTCCGTTGACATAAAGCCAAGCATCGATGATGCCATGTGTCAAAGCACCTTCTATATCATAACCGTTATTTGCGTTTAACGTCCAAGGCTCTATACGAAGATATGCCGGAACTTCCTGACTTCCCTTGAATTTCTTGCACGAAAACAACAATAAAACTAATCCGAATATAAAAATGTAACGAAGACTCTTCATAGGTAGCCTTTTTTACCTTTAACGTAGTTAAATTTAAAATATTGTCTTATTTCAAATGTTTTTTCAGCTGATTTTTATGCTTGTCGATTTCGTCCAAAATCATATATGCGACCTTGAGCACTTCCACTCCGTCCTCGATAGTTACAGGCGGTTCGGTGTTCGTCACGATGGCGTCGTGGAAACGTTCCAACTCTGTCTTGATGGCGTTGATTTGGTTTGTCTCAAGTTCTTCGACAGAGATTTTTTTCTCCGTGCCGTCAGGAAGCGCGATGGTCATGTCGAATGGTCCGACGTTGCCGTTCACATCCTCTACTCTCACGATGTCGGTCTTCTTCTCCATGAAATCCATGGTGATATATGCGCCGTTCTGGAAGATACGGAACTTGCGCATGTTTTTCATCGAGATGCGGCTTGTCGTGAGGTTAGCCACTGCGCCGTTCTCGAATTCTATCCTTGCCGTGATGATGTCCGGTGTCGGGCTTACTATTGACACGCCGCTTGCCACGATTGACTTTATCTTTGATTTCACTATAGTGAGAAGGATGTCGATGTCATGCACTGTGAGGTCGAGGACCACCGGCACGTCGCATCCGCGAGGGTTGTACAGCGCCAAACGGTGCACCTCGATAAACACCGGGTCGTCGATATGTGGCTGAGCCGCGATAAACGCCGGATTGAAACGCTCCACATGACCCACCTGCACCTTCACGTTGGCTTTCTTCGCCAAGGCGATAAGCTTGTTGGCCTCGTCAACAGTGGCGACGATAGGCTTCTCAATAAACACGTTCTTACCTTTATCGATGGCTTTTGAAGCACATGCAAAATGTGCTATGGTAGGTGTCACTATATCCACAACATCAACAGAATCAATGAGTTCGTCGATGGATTTAAAATTCTTTACTCCTGCTTCCTCAGCAACTCTTTGTGCCGTCTTCTCATCCTGATCGTAGAATCCGACCAGTTCATATTTATCAATCTGTTTGATGCAGTTGATGTGAATCTTTCCAAGATGTCCTGCACCTAAAACTCCTATTTTTAACATATTCAAAATTTTTGCAAATATACGGATTTTTTGTAATTTTGTAACATAAATTTTTATCATGCAGGAAGACACATATCGACACAAAGGCATGCGCCAGAATTTGGTGCAAGTGCTTAAGGATAAAGGCATTACGGACTCCGCTGTACTCGACGCCATCGGCATAGTGCCGCGTCATGTCTTCCTCGAATCGATGTTTGTTGAGTTCGCTTACCAGGACAAGGCCTTCCCTATCGGTTCCGGACAAACTATTTCACAGCCGTTCACAGTGGCTATGCAGAGCCAGCTCCTTCAAGTGACAAGAGGCACAAAGGTTCTCGAAATAGGTACCGGCTCCGGTTATCAGGCATGCATCCTCGCTCATATGGGTGCGAAAGTGTTCACCGTCGAACGGCAACGTAACCTCTATTCTAAAACAAAAACGTTCCTCGCAGAGTTTCCTTATCATATCAAGACTTTCCTCGGCGACGGCAACAAAGGACTGCCTACATTCGCTCCTTTCGACAGAATTTTGATTACCGCAGCGGCTCCAGAGATACCGCAAAACCTTGTAAATCAACTGAAAACAGGCGGTATAATGGTAATACCGCTCAACGACGAGACCGACGCCACTAAACAGCGCATGCTTCGTCTCACGAAACAGCCCGACGGCACCATGCTCCGCGAAGAGTTCGGTGACTGCCGTTTCGTCCCGATGTTAAAGGAATTAGGTAACGATTAGTCTTATTTTACCTTGAATTTTAGGTATTTGATGGTCAAGCCCTGTTTGAGCCACATAGTCTCATAATAGGTACGAATCGTCTTGACTTCGAGTTCGTCATCGTTGGCATACAGGTCGTTGTAGTTGTAAACTATAGGATAACCGGCCTCGTTCACCACGTCCAAAGTAAACTCGTAAAGCAAGTCGCTGTCAGTCTTGAGGTTGATGTAGCTGTCGTTTTTCAAAAACGTCTTGTAACGTTCGAGATAGATTGGTGCGGTGAGACGTTTGCGTGCCTTAAGTATCTGAGGGTCAGGGAAAGTAATCCAAATCTCGTCGACTTCATTTTCACCGAAGAAATGCTCTATCAACTCGATGCGTGTGCGCACGAATGCAACATTTTTCAGACCTTCCGCAATGCCTTGTTTCAGTCCGACCCACATCCTCGCGCCTTTGATGTCGACCCCGATGTAATTCACCTCAGGATGTGCCTTCGCCAAACCGATGGTGTATTCACCTTTGCCGCAGCCGAGCTCAAGAACTATAGGATTGTCGTTGCCGAAAAACTCATGCCAATGTCCTTTCAAAGGGAAACCTTCCTCCTTGATACGCTCGAATGAATATTCGAAAAGATTGTCAAAAGTCTTGCATTCGGCAAAACGCTCTAATTTGTTTTTCTTTCCCACAGCTCTATTTTTTACGTAACAGCCAAGCAGCCTCGTTATATTCTTTTTTAATGATTTCCAGGCGTTTAAGTGCCGCATCCTTACCCATCACGAGTTCATAAACAACACGCACATTGCCTTTGTCGTTCTTAGGAAGTGCCATGGCACCGTCAAAACCTTGATTTTTAAATTTTCTCACACATTTCTGAGCGTCGTTATCACTCTTTAACGATGCTCCTATGATATAGTATGAATCAACGTCTACAGGCTTAAGTAATTCAGCATCAACAGGTTGAATATAATCAACAGTCTTCAAGGCAAAAGGCTGACTGACCTTTATTGTCGGCAGTGTTTCAACATTGACAAATTCAATAGCATCCATTTTGGCATTTAAATGCTTGGCGATGAACTCGTTAGGTGATGAATAGAAAAACGGGTTCCACGATGCTATTTTTGAGTTACTCTTGTCGGCACCCCAGCCGAGGAACACAAGTACCATGGCTATCATCATCGAATATGCGGCGGCACGGAACCAACGGTAATTGTAACGGTTCACGCGATGCGGCTTTACCACCTGCTCTTCGTCGTGCACCGTCATCAGAGTGTTCTTAGCCTTATGTTCCGTAGCAATTTTCGTCGCTATATGCTGATATGTCTCGCGTCTGTAGATAGGTTGCACCGAGAACGATGTGAGTCCGAAAGCGTCACCGAACAAATTCAGGTCATCGTCAAGTTGGAAAACATAATCCTTATCGGTGACACGGCTCAAAATACCCATGCCGTCAAGACGCAGAGTGCCACTGGCTTCAACGACAGCGAGGCTCTCCATGGCAAAGTCATGAACCATCTGCGATGCCTCATTTCTTGTGATATTCTCGCGTTTCGCAACATAGTCCACCAACAAGCCGTCGTCAGAAAGCAACTGTCCGTTAAACGCCAACTCCTTCGATGGAGGTGTCAACCGATTATTGACATAATCTATCGTTGCAGGGCACTCCTTCGAGATGAACGCCCCGAACTCCGGGATTATCACGCATTCATGGTCAAATAATAGTTCTATTATATATTTTATTATCATGCTTTAAAAATTTTCTCAATTTTTACGATATCTTCCGGCACATCGACGGAATACGATTCAAATTCCGTGACTCCCATACGGACGGTATAGCCGTTTTCGAGCCAGCGTAACTGTTCCAACGACTCCGCGAGTTCCAATCCCGACTGTGGAAGTGACGCAACTTCTTTCAAAGCGTCACATTTATACGCGTAGATTCCAATGTGCTTGTAAAACGTGCGATCCACCTCATTTCTCAGATACGGGATGGCAAACCTGCTGAAATACAACGCCTTTCCATTTTTATCGAAAACCACTTTCACCGCGTTCGGGCTCTTCAGCTCGTCTTCGTCGTGAACCGGCTTGCACAGCGATGCGAGAGGCGTGTCCTTATCAGAAATCAGTTCCGCTATCTGATTGATTTGCAACGGGTTGATGTACGGTTCATCACCTTGGATGTTTATCACCGCATCGAAGCCTTTGCCGATTTTATCCACCACCTCGCAACAACGGTCAGTGCCGCTTTTATGTTTTGTCGATGTCATCACCGCCTTGCCGCCGAATCCAATAACAGCATTATAGATACGTTCATCATCAGTGGCGACCACAACATCCGCGAGCTTGTCGGCTTTCTTCGCCTGCTCATACACACACTGAATCATCATCTTTCCGTTGATGAGTGCCAAAGGCTTACCCTCGAAACGTGTCGAGCCGTATCTTGCCGGAATAATTCCTAAAATATTCATAATCAGAACAATCCGTTTAATGAGCCGTTAATCTGTTCGATGACGACGCTCAAATCCTCAGGTTTTTCAAGGTCGATGTCGTCGCTCTCGATAATAAGAAGCTTGCCTTTGTTATAGTTCGAAATCCAGTTCTCGTAACGTTTGTTGAGTGCCTTAAGGTAATCGAGACGAATCGACTGCTCATAGTCGCGGTTACGTTTCTGAATCTGACGCACGAGCGTCGGGACGCTGGCACGCAGATATATCAGCAAATCAGGAGCTTGAAGGAATGAACTCATCAACTCGAAAAGCTGCTCGTAATTCTGATAGTCACGCGTCTCCATAAGACCCATATCATAAAGGTTCGCGGCAAAGATATAAGCGTCCTCGTAAATCGTGCGGTCCTGGATTATGTCGTCGCCGCTCTTACGAATATCCATCACCTGACGGAATCGGCTGTTCAAGAAATAAATCTGCAGATTGAACGACCAGCGTTTCATATCTTCATAAAAACTCTCCAAATACGGATTGTTGTCAACTTCCTCAAAATGAGGCTTCCATCCAAAATGCTTTGATAATAAACGAGTTAGCGTCGTCTTACCCGAGCCTATATTTCCAGCTATAGCAATATGCATAGTACTCCAAATTTTTTGCTAAAATACAAAAAATTCGAAAGTAAAACTAAAAAAATCATTAATTTTTTAAAATGAGATTTCTCCACTGCGGTCGAAATGACAATCCGTTATTTCGGTGCTTTCGCCAAGAAGTAAATGCCAATAGTCGCGAAAATTATGTTTGGGAGCCATCCTGCCATGACCGGCGAGACGATTCCGGCAATCGCGAAAACCCTGAAAAATTCCATGAAAATGATGTATGCAAAGGTTATAGTGATGCCTATTCCGAGATTCAATCCCATGCCGCCGCGCGTCTTACGGCTCGACAACGCCGCACCAATGACTGTCAGGATGATAATGGCCGCAGGTGACGCCAAACGTTTGTGTTTCTCTATCTCATAAGGCAAAATATTGTCGGCGCCCTTCTCCCTCGACTCCCTGATATATCTGTTGAGCGCGATGAGGTTCATCTCCTCGAAATCCTCCTTCACGAAATAAAAATCCGTCGGCTTCATCATCAAGGTAGTATCCATCGTTTTACCTTTTCTAAGCATCTCTTCAGGCTTAAAACGATGCTCCACATAATTCACCAGACTCCATTTATTGCCAATGGTGTCGTAAACAATCTTATCAGAACTTAATTTATACGTAAGTTCATGATTATCAAACTTTTCCAATGTGAATTTATATCCAGTGGCACGCTTCAAATCATAATTAGCCATGTAGGCATAAGTGCCCTTACCTATCTGTACGTGAATGTTCGAGCCTGAACTCTTCTTAAGGTTTTCCATATACTGGTTTTTGAAGGTGCGTCGAACCGTATCCATCTTGGGAATCAAGAAGTTACCGAGATAAAACGAACCACCGGCAAGCAGCAAGGCCGCCATCATGTAAGGCCATAAAAACCTTCTGAAACTGATTCCGCTGCTCAAAATCGCGATAATTTCGGTATGTCCAGCCATCTTAGAGGTAAAGAAAATGACCGAAATGAACGTGAACAGATAAATGAACAGATTAATAAAATAAGGTATAAACGGGATGTAGAAATGAAACACAACCTCATAAAACGAAGCGTGGTTTTTAATGAAGCTGTCGACATTTTCAGAGACGTCGAACACTATCACCACAACAATGAGCAGACTGATGGCAAAGAAAAACGTGCCAATGAACTTTTTAAAGATATACCAGTCTAACTTTCTCATTATCATTGATTTTCAACGTTTTATGATATTCTGTTTGTAACTTTCGGCAGCATCATATCACGCCATTCAGTGAAGTCGCCGGCGATGATGTGTTTCCTTGCCTCGCGCACAAGCCAGAGGTAGAAACCGAGGTTATGCACCGTAGCAATCATCGGGCCAAGGATCTCTTTCGAGATTATGAGATGACGCAGATATGCTTTAGAATATTGTTTGTCAACAAACACGGAGCCGTTCTCATCGAGAGGTGAGAAATCGTATTTCCAGCGCTCGTTTTTGATGTTTATTATTCCTTCTGATGTGAACAGCATGCCGTTGCGGCCGTTTCTTGTCGGCATCACACAGTCGAACATGTCAACGCCGCGTGAGATGCTTTCCAAAATATTAGCAGGCGTGCCCACACCCATAAGGTAACGTGGCTTATCCTTCGGCAGAATGGCGTTCACCACCTCAATCATCTCGTACATCGTCTCCGTCGGCTCGCCTACAGCAAGGCCGCCGATAGCATGACCGTCACAGTCTTTCGAGGCGATGAACTCCGCCGACTCCTCGCGTAAATCACGATAGGTGCAGCCTTGCACAATAGGAAACAGTGACTGATAATAACCGTATTGCGGCTCTGTCTCGTTGAAGCGTTTCAGGCATCTGTCGAGCCAGCGATGGGTGCGTCCCATGGCTTCTTTAGCGTATTTGTAGTCTGAAGTGCCGGGAGCACATTCGTCAAAAGCCATCATGATGTCGGCACCGATACAACGTTCAATATCCATCACACGTTCAGGCGTGAAAAGATGCTTTGAGCCGTCGATATGTGAGCGGAACTCCACGCCTTCTTCCTTCATCTTTCTAATATCCGTCAACGAAAAGACCTGAAAGCCGCCGCTGTCGGTCAAAATAGGATGATGCCAGCCGTTAAACTGATGCAGACCGCCGCACTCATGCAGCACGTCCAAGCCAGGACGAAGGTACAGATGATAGGTGTTTCCCAATATAATCTGTGCTTTTATCTCCTCTTCCAAATCCCTGATATGCACGGCTTTCACGCTTCCCACCGTACCCACGGGCATGAAAATCGGAGTCTCAATATCGCCATGGTCGGTGGTCAGAATGCCAGCACGCGCATTGCTTTTCGCATCACTTTTAACTAAACTATACTTCATCTATAAATTTTGTGCAAAAATACAAAAAAGTTTTTTATTATCTTTGCAAATTGTAAATATTGAATGCTATGGATATTATTTTAAACTATAACTCACTGAGTTTCATAATTTTATGCATATTCGGCCTCGCTTGGCTTATTCAGATGCTCTATCTCTGGGGATTGTTCAGCCGGCTGGCGTTTTTCAAGAAAAAGAAATACGACAACGACAAGCCGAACTACGAGCCTGTTTCAGTAATTGTCTGTGCCAAAGACGCTTACGAGTATCTCATCGACCTCGTGCCGCGTATATTATCGCAGGATTATCCGGATTTTGAGCTCGTCATCGTTAACGACTGTTCCACTGATGAGACCACCGATTATCTCAAGGAACTCGTCGACAGACGTCCCGACATCAACGTTGTGTCACTCACACAGAGCCTAAACTTTTTTCATGGCAAGAAATTCCCGCTCAGCATGGGAATCAAGTCAGCGAAACATGATTTGCTTTTGTTGACCGATGCCGACTGTCTGCCGGAAAACGACCAATGGATCAAGGGAATGGTCAGTGCATACAAGAAAGGCACAGAAGTGGTTCTCGGATACGGTCCTTATTTCACTCGTAAAGGCTTGTTAAACAAGCTGATACGTTTCGATACGCTTTACACCGCCATTCAATATCTATCCATGGCTTTGGCGAAGATGCCGTACATGGGAGTAGGCAGAAACCTGTCGTATCATCGTGACCTGTTCTATAAAAACAAAGGGTTTACGTCGCATTACACCATCCCATCGGGCGACGACGACATCTTCATAAGCCAGGTGGCAAACAAAAAGAACACACGCATCTTCATCGACTCGAACTGTCGCATGGAGTCGGAGCCGAAACATAGTTTTGGCAGCTGGATAAGACAAAAAAGACGCCACTACTCCACTGCCAACATGTATAAGCCACGGACTAACAGTATATTAGGAACACTGTTAGCAAGCAGAGTGTTCTATTACGCTTCGTTAATAACTTTACTTTGTCTGCCACATGCATTTGATTTCGCCATCGGCGGTTACATGTATTACGCGACAATAGGAGTTTTCGCATTACTGCATTATGTCAGCATGGATTGGATTTACATAAAATCAGCCAAACAGCTGGGAGAGAAGAACTTATATCTTTTCTTCACGCCGTTTTACGATGTCTTTTTCACTATTTTCACAACATTACTTGGAATCAGGAACACTATTTCCAAGCCGAAATCATGGTAAAATATTTTTAATGCCATTTGCAGAATTGCGACTTACCACAGGGTACTGAGAGCAATTCGAAAATGGCATTAAAAATATCTTAAAACTAAAGACTATTTTAAAACTTTCACTGTTTTACCGTTCACTTTGACGAGATAAACGCCTCCATCCCAATCTGAGGTATTCAGAATCATTTCATCCTGGGCTTCCGTAGCTGCTATTTTCTGTCCGAGACAGTTGTAAACTTCAACTGTTAGAGCGCCGTCTCTCTTTATAACCACCTGATTATCAAAAGGATTAGGATATATCACAAATGATGCGGCATCAACATCGTCGACCGACAAGTCAGCTTGATATTCGATGGCTCCCATATCGATAACATTATTCACAATACGTTGATTACCAAGGAAATCAGGGCCTGTAACACCTGTCACGCCATTATCGCCAACATCCACCAAAGCAGAGTTCTCCGCGATAGAAAAGTCACCGGCAAGATAATCTGTAAAACGAGGATAGTTCTCATTGTCGGAGCCGTCGTTAGCACTACTCAAATTGATGATATTAGTTCCTGAGAATCCTCCTTGTATCGCACAGTGGTCGAATTTCGACGTTCCGTAGATCTGGTCTGCCGTGCCGTTTTTAGTATTACCCCAGAAAACGCTGTTATAGAACTTGCTGTATTGTGATTCGTTGTATACTCCTCCACCGTTCTCATCCACATGATTGTCAATAAAATCACAATTTACCACAGTGATTTTCCCCTTATTGTACATGGCGCCACCGGATTGGGCGGAATTATTATCGAAGATGGTGTTCACGATCTTGCTCTCCTTGTTGGCATAGACATAATATGCGCCACCTTTTGTCATCGCGGAATTGTTTGTAAACCTGCAGTTCAGGATATGGGCACCTGTCATGTCGCAAATTGCGCCGCCGAGCGAGCCGCTGCATCCTTCAAAGGTACAGTTGGTGAACTTCACCGTCGCATTTTCATAGTAAGCAGTGATAAGATAAGCACCTCCGCCGAATCCGTTAGCGTTGTTATTCAAGAACTTACAATTCACAAAACGACTATTGCAGCAAAGATATGCACCTGCGCCACCGCCGCTGTTTCCGTTCTGAATGGTGAAACCGTCCCAGATTGAATATTCCGAATTCATGAAATGGTCGACCTGATATAGCACGCGGCGTGCGTTCTGTCCGTCGAGAATGGTTGGATTCGCCTCGAAATCGCGGTCATCGAGATTGAAGTTCGGAGATTCGTTGCCTGCAAAACCGCCATAAACACGGTTGTTTTTGTAAATCAGGAATGCTCCGTTGGAGTTGTTCACGTCACCATAATATGTTCCCGTTTTCACCCAAACCATCTTAGAAACGTCAGTGGCACGTGCTGTGGCATATTCTATATAAGGTGTCGCGTTATCCCACGAAGAGCCGTCGCCTGTGCCGTCAGGAGTGACATAAATGATGCCGTTTTCGTCGGCGTTGATTTCCATAGGGATGATATTCACCACAGCAGCCTCGTTGTTATGATAGCCAGCCACATCGTTGATGCTGTAATAAGCATTGCCCGATCCGCTCCATCCAAGGTTGAAACTGAAATAATCATTGGCATCATAGCCGTCGCAAACGATAGCATGTCCGCCGCCCGAGTCGCTGGTACCCGAGAAATACACCGGCTGCGCCTTGTCGAGATCGTTTTTCAGAAGAGCTATCCATTCCTCTTCAGTATACTTGCTGCGTTCCTGATATGATGCCGCGCAATAGCCGAAATACTGGCGCATAGCCGTCTCCACATCTTTTGAATATGCGCCGCTCGCGTCAGAACCGAAGTTCATATCCACACTTACGCCGCAATGATACATAAGCAAAGCAACCGCTTTGGCAGCATCATCGGCCTGCCAGCCAAGCTCCACAGGCATGATTGACCAATTATAATTAGTTTCAAAATTAGCCGACAAAGTACCATACGTGCCGTGGTTGTAGGAATGCGAGCCGTGACCATGCACAGGATGATCCCAATATTTCATGATCTGAGCCATGGCACAAGCCACACAACCGGCATAGCAATGATTGCCATTCCAATAGTTGTTGCACTCCGGAGCATAATAATTATAAGGATAATCCTGATTCCACAACGTTTGAATCAAAGGCGCAACCGTCTTGGCGTTTTTAGCAGCAGGCAACTCTTTGTTTTCCAACAAGTTCCATTCTTCAGCAACATCAGAATTCATCAAAATGCCACGCTCATCGCAATAATCGACATTTTTACTGTAACTGTTGATAAAATACCAAGCTGTCTCCGGTATTTCACCGTCAAAACTGTTCTTTACAGAGTAAGCGAGCACAGGTCTCACGTTTCTCGAAGCCGCAACAATCACAAAACCGCCGCCTTCGACATTATAAATATAAAGATTAGGCTGGCCGTCGTCACCATTTTCGACATGGAAAAGATTCAACCGGGCATCACTTTTCTGCGCTTTTTTTGAAATGAAATTAGTGCCTATTCTTTTCGCAAACGATTCATTTACAAAGCTTTGTGCAAACAATTCACTCATTGAAAACACTATTGCGAGAAGCACTATTATCAGCTTATGAAAATATTTTTTATTCATTTTTTCGTTAATTTGATGCTGCAAAGATATAAATTTATTAAATTTGCAGGTTAAATTATTGAAATTAATATAAAAAAATATAGCTAAATGAATGATTTTCAAAAAGAAATACTTGCTGGCATCCCTGAGCAGCTGCCGGAAGTGAAGGAATACGACAAAAACATCAACCACGCTCCGAAACGTAAGGACATCCTGACGAAAGAGCAAAAGAGATTGGCTCTGAAAAACGCTTTGCGTTATTTCCCGGAGAGGTTGCATGCACAGCTCGCGCCTGAGTTCTACGAGGAGTTGGAGACATACGGCCGCATTTACATGTACCGTTATCGTCCTTCTTACAAGATGTACGCCCGTCCGATTGACGAATATCCTGCAAAATGCCGTCAGGCAGCGGCCATCATGCTGATGATTCAGAACAACTTAGACCCTGCAGTGGCACAGCATCCGCATGAGCTCATCATCTACGGCGGCAACGGCGCCATTTTCCAGAACTGGGCACAGTATCGCCTCGTGATGCAGTATCTCGCCAACATGACCGACGAGCAGACTCTCGTGATGTATTCTGGCCACCCGATGGGACTGTTCCCTTCACACAAAGAGGCTCCGCGCGTCATCGTCACCAACGGCATGATGATTCCGAACTATTCCAAACCGGACGACTGGGAGCGTTTCAACGCACTCGGTGTGACACAATACGGACAGATGACAGCAGGCTCGTACATGTACATCGGACCACAAGGCATCGTGCACGGCACTACAATCACTGTTTTAAACGCTTCGCGTAAGCAAGGCGGCACACCGGCAGGCAAGCTGTTCATCACAGCAGGTCTCGGCGGCATGTCAGGTGCACAGCCGAAGGCAGGCAACATCGCAGGAGTGGTGTCAATCACAGCTGAAATCAACCCGGCAGCGGCACAGAAACGCTACAACCAAGGCTGGGTCGATGAGATTCACGAAAACCTTGACGAATTATTCGAAAAGGTGAACGACGCACGCGCCAAGAAGATAGCACGCTCGTTTGCATACCAAGGCAACGTTGTCGACCTTTGGGAATATGCCGCAAACAAAGGCATCCAGGTGGATTTAGGCTCCGACCAGACATCACTGCACAACCCATTCGCAGGCGGCTACTACCCTGTCGGTTACTCTTTGGAAGAGTCAAAGAAGATGATGGCAGATGAGCCGGCTAAGTTCAAAGAGGCAGTTTACGCCTCATTGCGCCGTCATGTGGCAGCCGTCAACAAACTGACAGCCAAAGGAATGTACTTCTTCGACTACGGCAACGCATTCTTGCTTGAAAGCAGCCGTGCAGGAGCAGATATTTTGAAAGAAGACGGCAAGTTCCGTTATCCATCATACGTCCAGGACATCATGGGACCAATGTATTTCGACTACGGCTTCGGTCCGTTCCGTTGGGTCTGCACATCAGGAAAACCTGAGGATCTGCAGGTCACCGACGACATCGCATGCAAGGTCTTGGAAGACATCGCCAAGTCATCACCGAAGGAGATTCAGCAGCAGATGCACGACAACATCCAGTGGATCAAGGGTGCACAAGCCAACCACCTCGTTGTGGGCTCACAGGCTCGTATCCTCTACGCAGACTGCGAAGGACGTACCAAGATTGCCGCCGAATTCAACAAAGCCATCGCTGACGGCCGCTTGACAGCACCGGTCGTTCTCGGTCGTGACCACCATGATGTTTCAGGTACCGACTCACCGTTCCGTGAGACATCCAACATCTACGACGGCTCAAGTTTCACCGCTGATATGGCTGTTCAGAACGTCATCGGTGACGGCTTCCGCGGCGCCACATGGGTTTCAATCCACAACGGCGGCGGCGTAGGCTGGGGCGAAGTCATCAATGGAGGCTTCGGCATGGTTCTTGACGGAACACCAGAGGCTGACAGACGTCTGCACTGCATGCTGCACTGGGATGTGAACAACGGTATCGCCCGCCGTAGCTGGGCTCGCAACGAACCGGCCATGTTCGCCATCAAACGCGCAATGGAGGTCGAACCGAGACTCAAGGTGACGATGCCTAACATAGCAAGTGACGAGATGATTGCAGAAATCGTGAAATAAGACATCAGCCATTAGCTATAAGCCATTAGCCGTTAGGTTTTGACTCGCTAATGGCTAATCGCTAACGGCTAATGGCTCAAAATGAATACTAACAAATTAAAAATAAATCGCGTATGAAAAAATTATTCTTTACATTAGCATTAATCGTTTCTGTATTGACATTGTCGGCACAGAAATACACCGTGACTGAAAAAACAACCGGCAATGTCGTGGAAAACGGCGCCATGTATTACATCTACGGCGAGGGCTCATTCAATGAACTCATAGCGGAGTTTATAGTAACAGCCAACGAACCTGTCAACCTCATCGGTGAAAAAGAGGAAATCCAGGTCGTGGAAAACACAGTCAACATGCTTTGTTTAGGCAGCTGCTACTCTCCTACCGTTTATGTGTCACCAGTCGTACCATTTACTACCGGACACTCAGAAGACTTCGCTATGCATTACATGGCAATGGGAGAAATCAGTGATGTAGCAGGCATGGAACAAATCATGAAATACCATCTTTATGAAGAAGGTGATCCTGACAACAAGTTCACGGTCAATGTGACTTTCAAGTTCTCTTTGGACGGCATTGAGGATTACAGCAGCGCCGAAGTGTTCAGCAACGCCTATCCGGTTCCTGCAAAGGATGTGGTGAATTTCGACTACAACTTTACTTCAAGCAATAACGCTGAGATCGCCATCTACAACATGACGGGACAAGAGGTGATGCGCAATGAAATCAACGGCATCCAGGGCAAGGCAAGCGTCAATGTTAGCAACCTCGCCGACGGCGTTTATTTCTACAGCCTCATCGTAGACGGCAAAACAGAAAAATCAAACAAACTGATTATAAAGAAATAATCATCTTAAATAAAAAAAAGCGCCGCGAGAATTCGCGGCGCTTTTTTTTTATTTAGCGAACTGCACAGCTCGCGTCTCCCTGATGACAGTGATCTTAATCTGTCCCGGGTAAGTCATCTCAGTCTGAATCTGACGTGAGAGGTCGTATGCGATGCTGTCTGCCTCCTGGTCGCTGACCTTGTCGGCACCTACGATGACGCGGAGTTCACGACCGGCCTGGATAGCATAGGTCTTCACCACGCCCGGATATGACATTGCCATCTTCTCGAGCTTGTTCAGACGCTGGATATAAGCCTCGACGACCTCGCGGCGTGCACCTGGACGTGCGCCGGAGATAGCGTCGCATACCTGAACGATAGGCGCGATGAGTGATTCCATCTCTATCTCATCGTGGTGAGCACCGATAGCGTTGCAGACATCAGCTTTCTCTTTGTATTTCTCGGCGGTCTTCATACCGAGGATTGCGTGCGGAAGCTCTTCCTCGTTGTCGGCCACCTTACCGATATCGTGCAACAAGCCGGCGCGTTTCGCCACTTTCGGGTTCAGACCGAGCTCAGCAGCCATTGTTGCGCAGAGTCTCGCTGTCTCGATAGAGTGCTGTAACAAATTCTGACCGTATGACGAACGATATTTCATCCTACCGATCATCTTGATGAGTTCCGGAGCGAGGTTATGGATACCGAGGTCGATAACGGTGCGTTTACCAGTCTCGATAATTTCCTGTTCCACCTGTTTCTCCACTTTCTTCACCACTTCCTCGATACGAGCCGGATGGATACGACCGTCGGTTACGAGTTTCTGAAGCGACAGGCGTGCAATCTCACGGCGAATCGGGTCGAAACCTGAGAGAAGGATAGCGTCAGGGCTGTCGTCGATGATGATTTCAACGCCTGTAAGTGATTCGAGGGCGCGGATGTTACGACCCTCACGACCGATGATACGTCCCTTGATTTCGTCATTTTCAATGTTAAACACCGAAACAGTGTTCTCGATTGCGTGTTCTGATGCTGTTCTTTGGATTGTCTCGAGGACGATTTTCTTCGCATCCTGGTTAGCCGACATCTTGGCTTCTTCGACGATTTCCTTTGCGAGCACCATAGCTTCTGCGCGAGCTTCGTCTTTCACGGCCTCTTTCAGCTGTTCCTTGGCTTCAGCGACGGTGAGACCTGAGATTGACTCAAGCATCTTCTTCTGTTCTTCCTGAAGCTTGCTCAGTTCTTCCTGACGTTTCTTGATGTTTTCCTGTTGGGTCTCAAGTTTCTGCTGTTGGTTGTTCAGTTCGTTAGCCTTACGGTTCAGTTCCTCGTTACGTTGGTTCACCTGCTGCTGTTGCTGTTGGACTCTTGACTCCACTTTCTGCAGTTCGCGTTTCTTCTCGTTTGTCTCCTTCTCGTAATCAGATTTCATCTGAAGGAACTTTTCTTTTGCCTGGAGGATCTTGTCTTTCTTAATCACTTCACCTTTTTCCTTTGCTTCCTCAAGCATCTGTTGACCTTTTCTTGTCAGGGCGTTACGCATGATGGTTGTTGCCAGCAATACACCTAATCCAACGCCGACAACGCCAGCCACTGCGTAAAAAATAATGTTGATTGATTCAAATAGTAAAACCATTTTTTAATAATTGATTTTACTCTTCCGCGAAAAAGAAAAAATCTGTCTGCCCAAAGGGATCGTAAACCCTTGTATATCACGCTTATGGCTGCCACGATACGCAAACGTCCACTGGCGTTAAAGCTCCTCTTGCGAGGATGAGGCCTGTTTTTGTACCCATGAGTCAACCGGTTAAATTGTTATTATTGTTAAGGTTACATCATGCGGTGGACAGACAGACAAATCTTATAAGTTTTCAGTCAACAAATCATCGATGACATCAAGTTGTTTGTCAAGATATTGATCCTTGAACGCGGAGTCCGTCTCGTACTTCACCACGCTTGTCGCGAACTGGATGCATGCCATTGAGACTAGCGACAGATAATCCTTATCCGTGTACACTCTCTTAAAGTCTTTCACCCGCTCGTTAATCATGTCAGCGGCTCTCCGCACCTTCTCCTCATCAGCCTTGTCAATAGTCAGACGGTAATTGCGTTCAGCAACGGTAATACTAATCTTTATTTCTTCACTTTCGCTCATGACCGTCAATTATTTATTACTGTTCGGCGTTCAATATCGCAACACATTGATCAATTTCTTTCACCAATGTCTTGATTAACTGCCTACTTTCTTCAATTTCTTTCTCGTTTCCGAGTGCGTTAACAATAGTTGTTTTATTTAATTTATCCTTCAATTCTTCGTTCTCAGCGTGAAGAATCTCAACTTTCCGCTGAAGCTCCTCATTCTGACGAACAAGCTCACCGTTATACTCAACTAGTTGATTCTTAAGCGATACGAGCTTTCTCAGCTTCAACTCTATTTCCGAAAGTCTAACACTTAAATCAGCCATTTCTTTTGTTACAGTTTGCTTTAGAATTTTGCCACAAAGATAAGCATAATTATTGTATTACGCAAACTTTTTTAGAAAAAAATTATTTCGAGGCACAAAACACCCTGCATTTTAAGCAATTACGCTTCTTACAATAACGATCGTAAAGATGCAACAACGCCTGTGTTTGCTGGGCATTCCGCACATTCACCCCCAGATTCACGAACTTCCGGATGATGACATTATCTTCCGGTTCCATCACATTCAAGAATTCCAAACTTCTGTTTTTCAAATTCTGATCGTCGTGATAGATGCCATAGCTGAACATCACCGGAACCACCGCATTGATAATCAAGACATCAATGGCAGTAGATCCCAAGTTCTTTTTCATCGTCTTCGAAGGTTTTTCAAACTGGAAATGTGTGTTCCAATATTCATTGACATCAACATTAAAAAGATTTCGCATAGAATACAAGTCCTTGACAGTCTGCAACTTAGAAAACAAATTTTCATAAGAGCACACCATTGACGCCATCTGCGCCAGACGTATCGTAGGGAAATTCGGCGGCCGCAACCTCAAGAATTTCCAACAAGCCTTTGGCATCTCTGTCAAGTTAAACTTCGCTTTCAATATGTTGAATTCTCTCTGGAGAAGAACAGGATAGCTCTCAGTAAACTCACATTCGAGAAAGCCAGCACAGCCAAAAAACATCGCTTCAACCTGAAGAGGATTGTCGCTATGCTTTCGCAAAACGCGCAACGGCAACAATCTTGCGAGCCTCTCAAAAGCTTCGTTGTTGACCTTCAACCCACAATAGTGCATAATCCGTTGATACAGAGTCTCTTCCCAGTCATAATTGTTTCCTGCGAGTTTTGAAAAAACGTCTTTTACCTCCGCCTCGAGGCGTTCAACCACGATACGCTCGAGCCACGAAAGCCATGTAAACTGCTGTATACCTGAAATTAAGCGCTCGCACGGAATCCATTTCCTCGACTTTAAGAAGCCGTCGTACCTCTCGTAAATACTCTCATCGAACTGTCCCTTGATTTCGACCGTAGGTATGTCAAGTCGTTCAGTATCATTACGATACACAACATGCAGAATCACGTTTCGGTACGCCTCATCGTTCTGGTGTCCATGACGGAACCAATCCGAAGCATTCACATGAATCTCAACATGTCCGACCCACAAAGTGCGCCCAATACGTATCTTCGCATCAAGAAAATCAGGACCCGAGTCATAGTTACGATTCCCAACTGACAGCACACAAACAGGTTCTCCGTCGATCGTACAAAGATTTTTCGACAGCAACCTGTTCTCCCAGAGATAATAAATAAAATCCTCTTTCATAAACAATGAGTTTTGGTTCTGCGAAAATACACATATTATAAAAAGAGGAGTCAAAAAACAGCAACTTTTTCACTGTTTCAACGCATTTTTAACTAAACTTGCAGATTTTTTAAATAAATCTTAAAAAATTTAAAGAAATAAGCCCTTATTTTAAGCCTTTGCACATGTAAACGAAGACGTATTTCGCCGGTTTGCCGCACCGATCCACCACGATGGTGTCGCAAGGCACGACCTCCTTGAAATGTTTGTCAAGATAACGTTCAGGCGCATAATAGTCGGAACTTTCATCAAGGAACCAGTAGTCTTTGCCTTTCTGAAGTCCGCCACGAATCTCGTTTATCCAAACATACTTATGAATGGCATCCATGTCACGCATACCGAACATATTGATTCCCAAAGGATTAGCAACATAATAATCAAAATTTGCCATAGGGAACCACTGCAGACAAATCATGCCGTCGTCAGCTCTCATAACGCCCTCGTCGATTTTCTTCTGCCTGATTTTCTGAAAATCGTCTTTAATTGAGCGCCATCCGTAAATCGTCGTGGTGATATCACTTTCACCGTAATACCTCACAGAATTTGAGCGTTCGCCAAATCTCAACGGAATAAAACCTGTTTTTATCTCCACAACGCCAAAAAACAAGACAAAAACCAGCAAAGACAAAGTGACTATTATCGGTTTGGGCAATTTAATTTCAAAATCTTTAATTGATTGTTTATCAGCAAGATATGCCGCCGGAAAAAGCAATAATAGCGAGAACGCAGGAGCCGACCAGTGAGGCAATATCGGGCGTGTCAATGAGAAAAACCAGAACAAGCCGACAAACGGCAATGCGAAACAAAGCAAAAGACGCTTTGGCATACCGTCGAGGTATTTATCTCCACGCCATAAAGACACTAACGCGATGATTATCAACACATAATTGATAGGATTGTTGTACCCCATCTCGCCAAGAATCTCAGCCAAAAAATCGGCAGGCTGCAGTTTCCCGAAAAAACTGACACGGTCGCCATGGAAGGTAAAACTGATGAAATCGTTTTGCAAATTCCAAATCAAGACAGGAAGCAGGCACACGGCAGAAATCAACGCCGCAAGATATAAATACTTGTTTTTCAGCTGTTTACGGTCGAAAAACAGAATATACATACCAACGCCGGCCCAGATGAAGATTGCTGAATATTTAGAGAGGAGAGCGAGACCTGACAATAATCCGGCTAATAACAAATATTTGCCATCTCTCTTAAAAGCATGAGATTCCTCGACTTCGCTGCGCTGCGCTCGGAATGATACGAGGAAGCACCAAATTGATAGCAATGTAAACAGCATCAAAGGAGTGTCAGGCATGATGAAAACGCCTGTGATGACGAAACAATAAAATGATGACGTATACAGCAATGCCGCGTAAAATCCGGTCAGTTTATTTTTTATCAAGCAACCAATCCTATATATAATATAGGTGTCGATCGTCATGAAGATTATCGACGACAGACGAAGCGCGAACTCACTGTCAAACAATAAGTTAAGACTAAAAATCTGCATCAGCCAGCCTACCATGCCAGGATGATCGAAATGACTCCAATCAGGATACATGGCATAGGTCCAATAATAAACCTCATCATTGCCGAATTCAATGAAAGCCGCAAGAAAACCACGCACTAACACACTGATTACCAGCAGCCAAGCAATATATTTGTCGATTTTACTTTCCTGAATCTTCATGTTTTCTCAAAATAATAAAACGTCTTATAAAAGCCACGACCACGAGTATATAAACCACCCACATCAGATAAGTGCGGCCTTTCATGACCTTAGCCTTGTTCAAATCAAAGAAATATTGATATTCATGCCGCACTAACGGATTGAGATACAAGATGTTACCATTTTCAAACTCAATCTCAGTACGGATATAAGTGTCATCATTCTCAAAATGATAAAAAGCATCCGAAACACCGCTAACACGTTGTTTTACAACGGCATTCTGTCCGATGAAACGCATTTCCTTAGCTTTTGCAGAAACCGACACAAAAATCGTATCGTTTTTAAGCGTAACATGTTGAAGTTCAGGCACTTCAATCAGACTGCCATTATAAGTCACAGCATAAGAATTTCCGGTTTCCAGCGAATTTAAAACCGACTCAACATCATTATCGCCAATGCAAGCCGTCACATGATTTTTTCCAGTCGCGACGATATTCACACGATGCCCGTTCGAGAGCGCTATATCCCAGTAATACAACGAGTTATCACCATCACTCAAAGCCTCAATCACCCGATAATGATCCAAGCGCGTCATATCGACATGTTTAAAGCCTTTATTCGGATGCGCAGGCGCCACAATACGCGTGATTTTATTCAATTTATCGATGTTAAACTGCTTATAATGAACGTTTTGGAAAAAAGGATAATCGATTTTACGCTGTTTCTCATAACCTAAGCAAAGATAACGCGTGCCAGTCAGGGCATAGCCGTATTCATACACTTTAATACCCTGATTATCAATATTTTCAGAGCGAAAATCAATATAATTTATACGATTAATGTCCGCATAAGGATTGTATATGAAATCACCTTTAAACGGCTCAATATCCGCAAAAGAATAAGACGGCACAGCAAGATATATTGCCATGATTATCAACAAGATAGCTCCCAAAAGCCAAAGCATTCCGCGACAAAACCTGTTGTTTTTTATCCTATTCCAAAACTTTTTTTCCGACATATCTGAAAATTATGATGCAAAGTTAAAGATTTTTGATAAATAAACGTCATTTCGATAAAATTTTGTATTTTTGCAAATTAATATTTTTAGAATTTTTGATTATGGATTCAAATCCAAAGGAAAATATTATTGAAGAGGTAACGAATAAGGACTATGAGTTCGGTTTTGTGACTGATATAGAGACCGATTTCATCCCGAAAGGTCTGAATGAGGACATCATACGCCTTATCTCGAAGAAGAAAGAGGAGCCGGAATGGCTGTTGGATTTCCGTTTGAAGGCGTTCCGTCACTGGCAGACTTTGAAGATGCCGACTTGGGCACATCTCACCATTCCACCTATTGATTATCAAGACATTATATATTACGCGGCACCAAAACAGCGCAAAGCGAAAAGTTTGGACGAAGTCGACCCGGAGCTTTTGGCAACATTCGACAAACTCGGAATCTCGCTCGATGAGCAGAAAAAACTCTCAGGAGTCGCCGTCGACGCCGTGATGGACTCGACATCGGTGAAGACCACATTCCAGGAGACGCTGTCAAAGCACGGCATCATATTCATGTCGTTCAGCGAGGCCGTAAAACAGCACCCAGACTTAGTGAAGAAATATCTCGGAAAGGTCGTCCCTTACACCGACAACTTTTTCGCAGCATTGAACTCAGCAGTGTTCAGCGACGGTTCGTTCTGCTATGTCCCGAAAGGCGTCCGCTGCCCAATAGAATTATCGACATATTTCAGAATCAATGCGGCAAACACAGGACAGTTCGAGAGAACTTTGATTGTTGCCGACGAAGGCGCCTACGTGAGCTACATGGAAGGCTGCACCGCTCCGCAACGCGATGAGAATCAGTTACATGCGGCTATCGTGGAAATCATTTCCGAGAAAGACGCCGAAGTGAAATATTCCACAGTTCAGAACTGGTATCCGGGCGACAAAGACGGCAAAGGCGGCATCTATAACTTCGTCACGAAACGAGGCATTTGCCGTGGTGACAACGCAAAGATTTCGTGGACACAGGTAGAGACAGGCTCAGCCATCACTTGGAAATACCCAAGCTGCATACTGAAAGGCGACAACACAGTGGCTGAATTCTATTCAGTGGCTGTCACCAACAACTATCAGCAGGCCGACACCGGCACAAAGATGATTCACATTGGCAAAAACAGCCGTTCGACCATCATCTCGAAGGGTATTTCGGCAGGTCACAGCCAGAACGGATATCGCGGATTGGTGAAAGTCGTTCCTGAAGCATCGAACTGCCGTAATTTCTCGCAATGCGACTCGTTGTTGTTGGGCGACCAATGTGGCGCGCACACCTGGCCTTACGTGGAATGCGGCAACGACAGCAGCATTCTCGAACACGAGGCGACCACATCGAAGATTTCTGAAGACCAGCTGTTCTACTGCAACCAGCGCGGCATCCCGACAGAAAAAGCTATCGGCTTGATTGTCAACGGATACGCAAAAGATGTTTTGAACAAGCTGCCGATGGAGTTTGCAGTGGAGGCGCAGAAGCTGTTGTCGATTACATTAGAAGGAAGTGTGGGATAAGAAGGATAAATAAGGATAAGAAAAGATAAGAAAAGATAAGAAAGGATATAATATATGTTACTGAATATTAAGAATTTACATGTCTCAATCGGAGGCAAGGAAATATTAAAAGGCTTCAACCTCGGAGTGAACGAGGGCGAGATTCACGCCATCATGGGACCTAACGGAACAGGCAAGAGCACATGGGCTGCCGCCGTCACCGGACGTGAGGGCTACGAAATCACCGAAGGCGAGATCTGGTACAAAGGCCAGAACATCGTAGGCATGCCACCGGAGGAACGCGCAAACCTCGGTATCTTCCTGAGTTTCCAGTATCCAGTGGAGATCCCGGGCGTTTCGATGCAAAACTTCATGCGCACAGCAGTCAACGCAAAGCGTGAATATCAGGGACTTCCACCGATGTCGATGATAGATTTCACAAAGATGATGAAGCAGAAGCAGGCCATGGTGGAAATCACAGAGAAACTGCAGAACCGCTATGTCAACGTGGGCTTTTCGGGCGGCGAGAAGAAGAAAAACGAAATCTTCCAGATGGCAATGCTCGAACCTGAGCTTTCCATCCTCGACGAGACGGACTCCGGCTTGGACATCGACGCTCTGCGTATCGTGGCAAACGGCGTCAACCAGCTGCACAACGAGCATAACGCCTTTGTGGTAATCACTCACTATCAACGACTTCTGGATTATATCGTTCCGGATTTCGTTCACGTGATGTACGACGGCCGCATAGTGAAGTCGGGCGACAAGAAACTCGCGCTCGAGCTCGAAGAGAAGGGTTACGAATGGGTTAAAGAACTGAAACTCTAACACTTACGGCGATGGCTTATCTCGAAAACAACATAACGGTCGGAAAAAACCAGAGTCGGCAGCTCGTTATCTTGGACGACAGCAGTCATCTGCAGTCGAATGAGGAACAATGCGACATCGTGATGGAGGAAAACTCCACGCTCGAGCTGTACAGGATTCAGAACCTCAACGACGACTCCGAGCTCACGACGCATATCAACATCAAGCAGGCTCGCAACAGCAGCGTGCACTTCGTGTTGGTGACGTTCAACACAGGTTTCGTGCAGAACAACATTCACGTCGACCTCAACGGCGAGGGTGCCGACCTGCAGATTTACGGTCTGTACCTCCTCGACAAGAAACAGCACGTTGAAAATTTGATGAAAATCAACCACAACGTGCCAAACTGCAGCAGCAACGAGAAGTTCAAAGGCATCTTGGACAACGAGGCATCGGCAGTGTTTAACGGACACGTGATGGTGGCACCGCACGCACAGAAAACCAACGCATATCAGAACAACAGCAATATTATCTTGACTGACAAGGCGAAGATTAACACCATGCCTTTCCTCGAGATTTATGCCGACGATGTGAAATGTTCGCATGGCACCTCGACAGGCCAGCTCGACCAAGACGCGATGTTCTACATGCGCCAGCGCGGCATCAAGAAAGAGGATGCCAGAATGCTTCTGATGTACGCTTTCGCTGCCGAAATCAGCAATCACATCAAGATTGAGAGCGTTCACGACAGTATCGACGACATGATAAAACGCCGTCTGAAAGGCGAACTCTCCAGCTGCGACACCTGCATCTTCCAGTGCAGCAACAAAGAGAAGGTTTTTAAGATTGATATGAGTAAGATATAATCTTTGAGATTAAAATGACTTCTAATCAATTAGATATCAACAAGATAAGGGCTCAATTCCCGGTGCTTGACCAACAGGTTTACGGCAAGCCGCTGGTGTATTTCGACAATGCAGCGACCACGCAGAAACCGCTTTGCGTGATTGAGCGCGAGCGCGATTACTATCTGCATGAGAACTGCAACATCCATCGCGGAGTGCATTACCTCAGCCAGATGGCGACGGAGGCTTACGAAAACGCCCGCAAGACCGTGGCGCAGTTTATCAATGCGCGACAAGCACAGGAGATTGTCTTCACCAGAGGCACAACGGAATCGTTGAATCTACTGGCAACTTCATTAGGACAACTTCTTGTGAATGAAGGAGATAAGGTTGTGGTGAGCGCCATGGAGCATCACTCAAATATGGTGCCTTGGCAGCAGATGCTTATGCGTTCTAAAGGCGAACTGCTTGTCATCCGCATGGACAAAAACGGCGTCCTTGACTTGAACCATTATGAAGAATTGCTCAAGCAACGTCCGAAAATAGTTTCTATCGCTCACATTTCCAACACTTTAGGCACCGTGAATCCTATCAAGGAGATGATAGCGATGGCGCATAAATACGACATCCCGGTGGTGATTGACGGAGCACAGTCGATGGCACACCAAGTAATTGACGTTCAAGACCTTGACTGTGACTTTTACGTCTTTTCAGGTCATAAGATGTACGCTCCTATGGGCATCGGCGGCTTGTATGGCAAGATGGAATGGCTCGAGAAGATGCCTCCGTATCAGTTTGGCGGC
>JAGCFU010000012.1 GCA_017649945.1 Bacteroidales bacterium
ATAAGGCTTGAAGTTATCAATATAATAATCAATCTCTTGATTATCAAGCGTTTCAAATGTCACTTTTGAAGTTACCGAGAATGTTTTTGTCTTCTCCTTTGTATGAACTGTCACTCCAGTCACCACCTTATGAGCCTTGCCAGAAAGCAGATTCATCATACGAATCGCATCGTCACGGTCTTTCGGTTTGCCTAAAATTTCATTTTCAACGATAACGACGGTGTCGGCAGTGATAACCATATAATTATCAGGCAGTTCAGCATCCTCAAAAGCCTTGGCCTTCTTCAGACTCAAAAACGGCGCGACATCAATAGCCGGAAGCCTTTGAGGATAATTCTCATCGACTTCTTTTGTCAAAATGGTGAAATCTACGCCAATGCCCTTCAGAAGCTCTTGCCGGCGAGGCGATTTCGACGCCAAAACGATATTATATTTCTTTAAATTATCTAACATTATTTTATACAAAACATCGATAAAACTCCAAGTAACATACTGATTTTCAACCACATAGACTGAAGACGGAACTGTCTTTTAGTTCTAAGTGATTTATCAGTGATCAGAATAAGATTATTAATAATCACAATAAACGCGAATACCCATGATGCATAAAGCATGTAATACGTGATTTTAAACCCTAATCCATTGAAATAATCAGCCGCGATCCAGATCATGGCACATGTTACAAAACTCAGCACAATCACTATGATTTGAGCCGCTTTCATTCCCCAAACGATAGGAATCGTGCGGCAATGTGAGCGTCCGTCGCCTTTCACATCCTGCATATCTTTCACAATTTCGCGAATCAAAGTCATAAGGAAGGCAAAAGCGATGTAAATCAGCACGAAACGAAGCGAAATCCGCATCAAAGGTTGCATTGTTATCAGCAAAAGCTCATGTTTCGAGATATAAATCATTTCAAATAGCCACGGCACGAACACCGCAAAAGCCACTGATAATGAAACGATTATGTTGCCTATAACAAGTTTTTTCTTATATCTGCTTGAATAACTGTATAAAAGGCATGCCAAAAGTGCCATGCAAGCGAAAATTGTGATGAATTTGTTTCCCAAAGCCATGACACTGGCTGCCAAAGCACACGCTAAACCTATGATTGTCAATACTATATAAAACAAATTACATTGTTTTTCTGTAAAAACTTTTCCGACAATCTGTTTCTCTGGCTTGTTGATGGCATCAATTTCCATATCGAAAATATCGTTGATAACGTATCCGCCGGCCTGAATGAGCACCATAGAGATGACCAGAAGAGTAAACGCCGCCGAACTCTCCATCTGCATAAGACAACGGTGCACAAGGCACATCATCAGTGCAGTGATGATCAGATTCGGCCAACGCACGAGTTTGAAAAAAGTTCCGAATGTCTTCATTACCACAAATGATTTTCAAAATCCTTCATCCAGTTATCCTGAACTTTCAATACCTGCTCGATGATGTCGCGCACCGCACCTTTTCCGCCGTCTTTGTTGCTGATATACACGCTGATTTGCTTGATTTCTTCTGAGGCATCGGCAGGGCACACCGGCACACCAACCATCTGCATCACAGGATAGTCTGGCATATCGTCGCCCATGTAAACGATCTGTTCCTTTTTGAGGTTTTTCTCTTTCATATATTCCTCTAACTTTATGATTTTGTTAGGGATATGTGTAAAAACGTCCTTCACTCCGAGCATTCTCATGCGCTGCGTCATCGAGTCGGCATAACCGCCTGAAATGACTGCTACGTTGTAACCGAGACGTACCGCAAGCTGCAACGCGAAACCGTCTTTGACGTTAGTTGCACGCAGACCTTCCCCATTAGGCATCATAATCACATCACCCTGCGTCATAACTCCATCATAATCAAAGATAAAGGTCGTCACATCTTTCAAAAGTTCTTTATAATTTTTCATTTTTCTGATATTTTTCAATGATATAATCTGTCAAAATCATGTAAATAGCGAGTTCATCCGGATTGTCGGCAAGCATTTTTTCGTGCTCCGCAATAGTTGCGAAATCGCCTCGGCGAGCCGGACCAGTGAGTGCTTTTTCAGGCGAAAGTTCAAACGATTTTTCAATCATCTCCATCACCAAGGGCTTCATTATCTCCAAAGATAATCCATTGTCTTTCAACAATTTATCCCCAATACCAAGCATCACATTAGTGAAATTTGAAACATAAACCGCACTCAAATGAATAGCTTTTCGCTGCTTGTTGTCACATTCATAAACTTTCGACGAAAATAGCTCAGCAAACTCATGCAACTTAGCCAAATCTTCACTCGAATTGGCATATATTAATAAAGGTATTTCGTCGAACAAAATCTCACGTTCTTTGCTAATCGTCTGCAACGGATAAAAAACGCCATAACGCATACTTTTGTTCAACAGCTCCGATGACTTAGTTCCTGAAGTATGGACAACAAATCCCTTATAATCAACAAGATGCGATGCAACTTCTGAAATAGCGTCATCTTTAACAGCTATAATAGTCAAATCCGATTCCAAGACTTTCCCGTAACTCGACACGACTTCGACATTCAAATCAGCACGTACTTTTTCAGCCTTTTCAGGATCTCTCACAAACACACAAAATGGCTCTATCTCTTTGCCCTTCAACAATTTACAAAGAGTATAAGCAACATTACCTGCTCCAACAATCGCTATTTTGCCAAATTGCAGCATAAATTTATTTCAAGCTACGAAATTACAAAATTTTTCCGAACTATTAAAAACAAAATAAATTTTTCATTGCAGATTGAAATTTTTGCAATATTTTTGCGTTTATATTGTTAATTAGAATAAAATATAAAATCACAATAATATGATTGAGACAGACATTCGCGAACTTAACGAAAAAATTCAGAGAGAGAGTCAGTTTATCGACTTGATCAATATGGAAATGAGCAAGGTCATCGTGGGTCAGAAACACATGACAGAACGTTTGCTTATCGGTTTATTGTCAAACGGACACATCCTTTTGGAAGGTGTTCCCGGTTTGGCTAAGACATTGGCTATCAAAACATTGGCAAGCATCGTCGATGCCGACTTCAGCCGTATCCAGTTTACCCCTGACCTTCTGCCTGCCGACCTCGTAGGTACAATGATTTACAGCCAGAAGACAGAGGAATTCATGGTGAAGAAAGGCCCTGTGTTCGCAAACTTCGTGTTGGCCGATGAGATCAACCGTTCTCCTGCGAAAGTGCAGAGTGCATTGCTTGAGGCTATGCAGGAGCATCAGGTGACAATCGGCGAGAGCACGTTCGCCTTGCCGGATCCGTTCCTCGTTATGGCAACCCAGAACCCTATCGAGCAGGAAGGTACATATCCGCTTCCGGAAGCTCAGGTCGACCGTTTCATGTTGAAAGTCGTCATCGACTACCCGAAAAAAGAAGAGGAAAAAGTCATTTTGCGTCAGAATATAAACAAGGAATATCCTGAAATTCACAAAGTTACGTCGACAAAAGACATCTTGAACGCGAGAAAAGTCTGTCGTGAGGTTTATCTCGATGAGAAGATTGAAAACTACATCACCGACATCGTCTTCGCCTCTCGTTATCCTGAGGAATTTAAATTGAAGAAGTTCGCCGGCATGATAAGCTATGGCGGCTCTCCGCGTGCCTCTATCAACCTCGCTTTGGCAGCAAAGGCTTACGCATTCATCAAACGCCGCGGCTACGTCATCCCTGAGGATGTGCGCGCCGTCGCTCCGGATGTGATGCGTCACCGTATCGGCCTGACATACGAAGCAGAAGCAGAAAATATCACAACAGAAGATATCATCAATGAGATTTTGAACATAGTTGAGGTGCCGTGATTTTGAAACATGGAAGCAACAGAATTATTTAAGAAAGTCAGGAAAATCGAGATCAAGACGCGCGGACTGACCAACCACATCTTTTCCGGTCAGTACCACAGCGCTTTCAAAGGTCGAGGCATGACATTCAGCGAAGTGCGTGAATATCAGTATGGTGACGATATCCGCAACATCGACTGGAATGTCACGGCACGATTCCATAAGCCTTTTGTCAAGATTTTCGAGGAGGAACGCGAGATGACAGTGATGCTGCTCATCGACGTTTCAGGCTCCAACGACTTTGGCTCCGTTGACGCGACAAAACGTGACCTCACGGCGGAACTCGCGGCAGTGCTGGCATTCTCGGCGATACAGAACAACGACAAAGTCGGCGTGATATTCTTCAGCGACCAAATTGAGAAGTTCATACCGCCAAAGAAAGGATCCAGCCACATCCTGCGCATCATCCGCGAAATAGTGACGTTCACGCCTCAGCATCGTGGCACCGACATCGGCGAAGGCTTGAAATTCCTGACGAGCGCGATAAAGAAACGCACCACGGCCTTCCTCATCTCCGACTTCGTGACAAACAAGTCATTTGAACAGGAAATGAGAATAGCAGCACGTAAACACGACCTTATCTCATTGAGAATCACCGACAAACGCGAACTCATCATACCTAAAATCGGCTTGGTGAAGTTCCGTGATAACGAGACTGACAAAGAAATCTGGGTAGACACCTCGACGAACGCGTGGAACCAGGCTTATCAGAAATATGTCCAGCATGCGACCACAACGCTCAACAAGACATTTACCAACAACGGCGTAGATAACACATTGATTTACACCGACGAAGACTATGTCAAGCCTCTTATGCAACTTTTTAAAAGAAGAGAATCGAGAAGATGAAGAAACTGTGTTTCATATTGTTGTTCAGCTTGATGTCGTTTCTCGGCATCCAATGCGATGCACAGGTCACTTTCCTCAGAGGAAGAACCGCCGTCGACACCATTGTCGTTGGACAACCTTTTGATTATCAATTATCTTTGACTATTCCAAAAGACTATTTCGTCGAATGGAAGCAGTTTGATGACACCTTGAGCAAATCCATCGATGTCATCAGCGCAGACGACGTCAAAACAACACCTATTAATAATAGTGACAACGTGATCATGACGCAAAACCTGAAGCTGACATCGTTCGACACAGGTTACGTCTACGTCCCGGAAATCGCCATTTCCTACAGCACGAGTCTGCAAGACAGCGTCCGTCACACGCTTTACACCGACGAAAAAGAGCTCTACGTTAAGACTGTAGCGGTCGACACAACTCAAGATTTCCGCCCCATCAAAGGTGTTATCCGACAAGGCATCACCGCAAAGGAAGTGTTTCCTTGGGCCGCGATTATTATCATCGCCGCCGGAGTGGTTTATCTGATAATCTTCCTCAAGAAACGCTCGAAGAAAACCGAGAAAGTTGTTGAAGTCAAGAAGAAACCTGCAATTCCAGCCATCGTCACAGCTCGCGCAAAACTCGCCGAGATGAAAGACAACGAGCTCTGGAACAACCCAAGGACAAAGGATTATTACACCGACCTCACCGATATCGCAAGAGAATATCTTGAAGGACAGTTTGAAATCGATGCTGTCGAGATGACTACTGACGAAATCATGAAGGCAGTTAACGAGTTGAATCTAAGCAACTTAACAAAGTCAAAACTGCAGGATACGCTTGTCACGGCAGATTTTGTAAAATTCGCAAAAGCCAACCCAACGGCGGAACAGAACAAGCAATCATTCAGCGACATCAATAATTTCGTCGAAGACAGCTACACTTATTTCCAGGAAGAGAAGAAAAAGAAAGAGGAGGAAATGAAATGAGTTCAATAGAATTTGCATCGACATATTATCTTTATGGCCTGATAATCATACCGTTACTGATTGTTTGGTATATTTTTTCAGGGAGAAAGCAACAGGCTTACGTCAAATTCAGCGACACCGGTTTCTTCACTGGCATGCCAAAGAGTTGGAGAACATACGCCAGACATATACTTTTTGCAATCGAGATGTGTGTTTTAGCGTTGCTTATCATAGCTTTAGCGCGTCCGCAGAGCACCTCGAAAAATCAGAAAATCAACGTGGAAGGCATCGACATAGTGCTTACTATCGACTTGTCGAGCAGTATGCTTGCACAAGACCTCAAGCCTGACCGTTTGGAGGCTGCCAAAGATATCAGCGCCGACTTCGTAAAAGGCCGTCCTGAAGACCGCATGGGATTGGTCGTTTTTGCGAGCGAGACATTCACTCAAGTCCCTCTGACTACCGACCACGGCATGCTCCTCAACATGATGAAGGAAATGAAATGCGGCATGCTTGAAGACGGCACCGCCATCGGCGACGGTCTCGCCTCATCAGTAAGCCGCCTGAAAGACAGCGAAGCGATATCCAAAGTGGTGATTCTACTCACCGACGGTGACAACAACGCCGGTTCCATCGACCCTGCGACTGCTGCTGAAATGGCAAAAATATTCGGCGTCAGAGTGTACACCATAGGCGTCGGAACACGAGGCACTGCACCGTATCCGGTGCAGACACCATTCGGAGGAATACAGTACCAACAGATACCTGTTACTATCAACGAGCCATTGCTGCAACAAATTGCTGACGAGACAGGTGGAAAATATTTCCGTGCCACGTCAAACGAGAAGCTACAGCAGATATACGATGAAATCGACAAAATGGAACGCTCAAAGATTGAGATAAACGAGTTCACACGCGTCCACGAAGAATTTTTACCACTCGTTTTATGGAGTTTGGCATTATTATTGTTGGGATTTATTTTGAAAAACACTATTTTTAAAACATTAACGGATTAGGATATAATGGAGACTAACATTTTAAGATTTGAGAACCCTCAGTATCTGTACTGGCTGCTGATAATCCCAGTGCTGGTAGCAGTTTACGTCCTGATTCGTCTATGGAACAGAAAACAATTCGGACGTTTCGCCAACATCAAGCTGAGAGGCTATCTTATCCCGATGTTCTCATCGGCAAGAGCAAATACGAAATTCGTCTTATTCAATCTTATCATAGCCTTATTAATAATAGGTGCGGCAAACCTGCAGTCGGGCTCAAAGATGGAGAAAGTGAAACGCGAAGGCATAGATTTGTTTCTCTGCGTCGACATCTCCAACTCAATGCACGCCGAAGACATCATGCCAAACCGTCTTGAGCGTTCTAAACAGGCTATCAACAAGCTGATTTCCAAGCTTCAAGGCGACAGAATAGGTATCGTCGTCTTTGCCGGAAACGCCTATGTACAGCTGCCTATAACCACCGACTATGCCGCAGCGAAGATGTTCCTTTCAACTGTCGACACCGACCTCATCCCTACTCAAGGCACTGAAGTCGGACGAGCTATCGAACTGGCTATCAAGAGTTTTGGAGAGACCGAACAAAGCAAAGCCATCATAATCATTTCAGATGGTGAAGACCACGAAAACGGTGACGCGGTGAAAGCAGCACAAAACGCAGCAAAAGCCGGCATCAAGGTGTATACTATCGGAATGGGACTCGACGAAGGCGCCCCTATCCCGGTATACAACAAATATGGTAAGAAAACAGGGTACAAAAAAGACAAAGAAGGCAACATCATCATCACAAAACTTGATGATAACATGTTGCGCCAGATCGCGGAAATCGGCGACGGAATATATGTGAGAGCAAGCAACTCCAACGTCGGCCTCGATAAGATTTACGAAGATATCAACAAAGCGAAAAAATCAGAGATCGATGCTAAAGTGTTCACCGATTACGACGATCAGTTCCAGTGGTTCGTAGGCGCAGCGATAATCTTACTGATATTTGAAATCCTTATCTCCTCAGGGAAAAAAGGATGGGAATCTAAATTCAAATTTTTTGAGCCGAAAAATGAAAACATTCAATAAAATAGGGATAACACTTCTGTTAACAGCCATCTGCGTTCTCGCAAACGCGCAGACGAAGGAGATTCGTCATGGCAACAGGAACTTCCGTAACGGCAACTATGCGGAAGCCGAGCAGGATTACAAGAATTCTCTTGACAAGAAATACAACGACAAGGCGCAATTCAACCTTGGAGACACGTATTATCAACAGAAAAATTATGAGGAAGCATCGAGGAGTTTCCAGAGTGTAGCCGACAGAAATGTGCCTAAAAACCTTGAAGCCAACGCATTCTACAATCTCGGTAACAGCATGATGCAACAGCAGAAATATGCCGAAGCGTTCAATGCTTACAAAAACTGCCTGAAGATTAACCCTAACGATGAAGATGCAAGATACAACCTTGAATATGCCCGTCAGAAACTGATTATGCAGCAACAACAGCAAAAGAATCAGGATAAGAAAGATAATAAGGATAATGAGGATAAGAAGGAGAATCAGGAGCAGCAGCAACAACAGCAAAATCAGAATCAGGAGGAACAACAGCAAGGTCAGCAACAGGAACAACAAGAGCAAGAACAGCAACAGCAGCAGCAACAGCAACAAATGTCGAAAGAAGATGCCGAAAGAATGCTGCAAGCTCTTGAAAATCAAGAGAAAGAGACAATGGACAAGATGAATGAGGCAAAGGCTGCCAAAATGCAGAAACGTAAAATTCAGAAAGATTGGTAAATTGAAAATAAGGGATTATAAATGAAGAGGATCGGTTTTATAGTATTGTTTTTAATGACGGCATTCGCGTTGAAAGCGCAAGACGACGTCAGTTTTAAGGTAATTTGCAAGAAACAAGTGTCTGTCGGTGAGCAGTTTCAGGTATCATACGAGTTGAATAGTGACGGAAAGAATTTCGAGTCTCCTAATTTCAATAATTTCGAGATTGTGGGCGGTCCGTTTTCTTCGTCAAGTTCAAGCGTACAAATCATCAATGGCTCAGTGACCAAGACCAACACTCATACATATTCATTCTACCTCAAAGCCATAAAAGAAGGAAATTTCACCATACCGGCAGCAACAATCACTGTAAACAAACAAAAAGTCAAGAGTACCACAGCGGAAATCTTGGTGACAAAGAACTCCAGCACTTCCGGCAGCAGCAACTCAGGAGCCGTATCCAATGCAAAAGACGTTTTCCTTGAAGCTACCACAAACAAAAAAAGTGCATATCTTGGCGAGCAACTGATACTGACATACAAGATTTACTACACCGTCCCGATTCTCAGTCCAAGTATCTCCAAAGCCCCGTCATATTCAGGTTTCTGGACAAAAGACATCTCCGATAACAACGGTGTTCTGCAGCAATCGTCAATAATCCGCAACAATCAGGAATACCATGTCGCCACAGTGCAGGAAATAGTGTTGATACCACAAAAATCCGGCACCTTGACAATAGACCCGCTCAATATCAGCTGCATAGCGCAGATAAAACAAGAAAGACAACAGCAACGCGGTTACGATCCGTTCGAGAATTTCTTCGGCGACATCATGGGCTCGTCATACACCAACGTTAAGAAGGAACTGATATCTCAACCTATTGACATTGAGGTTAAACCGTTGCCGGCAAAAGACAAGCCCGCAAGTTTCAAAGGAGCTGTCGGACAGTTCACATACACCTCAAAAATCGACAAGACCGAGATGAAGTCAAACGATGCCTTCACCATCACGTATACCGTCTCAGGCAAAGGAAACATCGACCTTCTTGAGCTTCCGAGGCCCAACTTCCCTCCTGATTTTGAAGTTTACGATCCTAAAATCACCACAAACACGAAAAACAACTCATTCGGTTTAAGCGGTTCAAAGAAAGCAGAATACGTCGTTATTCCAAGAGTTTCCGGTGATTTCACGCTCAACCCGACAGAGTTCTCATATTTCGACCCGACGAAAAACAAATACGTCGTTCTGGAATCAGACAAATACGAGCTAAAAGTTGCAAGAAGCGCCAACGAAGGCAGCAGTGGCATCATTTACGCCGGTGGTCAGGAAGCTATTAAGATCGTGGGCAACGACATCAACCACATCATGTCTGACGGAAAGTTACAGAAAAGAGGAGCGTTACTGTTCGCATCGCCACTTTATTTCATCATAATCATAGTGCTGATTGCTGTTTTTGCCATAGCACTGGTCATCAACAAGAGAATCAACAAATTCAACCAAAACAAGGTTCTCGTTAGAAATAGAAAAGCGACAAAAATCGCCAAGAAGCGCTTAAACAACGCTTATAATTACCTAAAAATCAAGGATCAGGGACATTTTTACGAAGAATTCTCGCAAGCATTGTGGGGATACATCTCCGACAAGTTGAACATCTCACGCTCGCAATTATCTATGGACACAGTGAAAGAGATGATGGAAAGCAAAAATGTTCCGGAAGATATCACCAACGAATTCATCGATTCGTTAAATAGCTGTGAATTCGCCAGATTCGCACCGGGAGACCCCGACAAAAAGATGGAGGATTTATACGAGAAAGGATTGGAAGTTATTACAAAAGCAGAAAAGAATTTAAATTAGATAATAGATGAAAAGGATATATTTGTTGGTTTTCATGATGGTTGCAGCCATAGGTTTAAAGGCACAAACCATTCAGAATCAGGAGTTTACAAAGGCTAATTTTTATTATAACGAAAGCCGCTACGACACAGCGTTGGTTATCTATGAAAAGATACTGAATGAAGGCTATGTGTCGGTGCCATTATTATATAATATAGGTAACACCTACTTCAAATTGAGGAATTATCCGATGGCCATTCTCCATTATGAGAAGGCGTTGAAGATTGACCCGACCAACGAAGACACAAGGCATAATCTTGCTATAGCCAATGCACTTATCACCGACAAGATTGAGCCGATGCCGGTCTTTTTCCTGACAAAATGGTGGAGAAGCACAGGTAACCTCATGTCGGCCAACGGTTGGACGAAAACGTCATTGGAACTGTTTGGTTTACTTCTGGTTTTGGTGTTCCTTTATATCACGGCACGTACCAAAGGAGTCAGGAAAACGACGTTTTTCTCGAGCATTATAGTTTTGATTTTATTAGTTTGCAGCAGCATTTTCTCCTATCAGAAGCATAAATACCTCAACGAGCGCAACGAAGCCATTGTGATGACCCCTACCATCACCGTGAAAAGCTCGCCATCAGCGTCAGGAGTCGACCTTTTTGTCCTTCATGAAGGCTCAAAAGTGGAAATCATTGACAATGCCGACAAGTGGGATAAGATAAAAATCGCCGATGGCAGCGTCGGTTGGATGCCTTCTACAGCGTCAATTAAGTATTAATTTTTTAGTCTTAACCGTTGATAATCTGCACTTTAGTGTTTTAGGAGAAAAAATATTTTAATTTTTTCCTAAAATATTTTGTGTGGTTCAAAAAAATGTTGTATTTTTGAACCCTAAAAATTGTGCAACAACACATAGAAATTAATGTCTAAATTACGTGATATGAAAAAAAGATTTTTACCGTTAAGTATGCTTTTGATAACCATGGTGTTAGCTCAAGCAAGTTTCGTGGCTAATGCTGCTGGAATCCAAGGAAAATACAATCCGAGGACTGCTTCAAAAGCTACAATTTCTTCATTTATGAAGAGCATTCGCGCAAATCAAGAGACCGGTTTGATTGATCCAGCCGATTTAATCGCTGCTCAAAAAGCTGTTCAAACAACAAAAGACGACGAATTGAACTGGAAGTATGCAGGTCCGGACAATTTCGGCGGATTGACAAGAGCCGTTGTTTACGACAAGAACGGCGATGTCGTAATCGGAACAATAGGTGGTGACATCTACAAGACCGAGAATGATGGTATCACATTCAGGAAGATCGCAAGCATCGGCTACCCTATCAGCTGCATGATTATGAATTCAAACGGCGACATCTTCATCGGTACTGGCGACGGTCGTGAAGCCCACAATCTCAACGGTCTGGCAGAGCTCGGCTTTGAGACAAGCTTCATCGGCAACGGTATTTACAAGATGTCCGGCAGCAATATCAACAAGATTCCAGCCACATCAGATTGGCTGTTTGTCAACGAGATGGCTATTGCCGACGGCAAAATTTACGCTGCAACAGAAAACGGTCTCATGGTGAGCACCGATGAAACAGGTACAGCATGGGAAGCCACAACATTGACATCAGCTGTTAGAAGCGTCAAGGCAAACAACAACGGTGACGTTCTCGCTGCATGTATGTTCGACGGCAAGAAGATTTACAAAATAACCAATATCACCGATACAGTATTCAGCACAGTATCGAATGTGTATCTTAAGAAAGTTAACGGTGAGTTCACACAAATCACCGGAACAGCAGCTTTCCCTTACACTACCTTGAAACCAAACAGCGACTCAACCAACTGGACATCAAGTGACTCTCTTAGAGATTACAACCAGAAGATTATTGCAGTGTCACCGACCAACCCGGATTACATGTACATTGCATGCCTCGCAGGAACAATCGAAAATTATTCAACAGGCGACTTCTTCTTCACACAGGATGGTGGTGAAAGCTGGAATTTGGCAATGGCCGGATCATCATTATACAATATCTTCGGCAGCGATGCCAACCACGAAGGAATGATGGTTGTTTATCCTGACAACCCGAGAAGACTCCTCGTCGGTTCAGACAATCTCTGGTCATTAATTGACGCTACTGAAACAGGCGTTTTCAGACCACAGGAAGTTTCTGATTATTTCGTAGATGAATATACAGCAATCGCTTGGAACCGTTATCTCTATCTCCACCAAGGTATTCAGAACATAGTGTTCAACCCATCAAATCCAAACGAATTCTTCGTTGGAACTAACGGTGGTGTATTCAAAGGTTTATACAAAGCCGGCGTCTATTCATACAGAAGCAGCAACCGCTATTTCATCAGCGATGACGAGCACTGCTCAGCAACACGCGTCATGAATGTCGGTATCGGTGGCGGCACAAAGATATTAGCAGCAAGCCTTGACCACGGCACTATCAAAATCGTAGGTAACGCCAATATTAACAATGTGACAACAGGTGAAATTGCATTCCCACACATCACAAACAACAGTTATGTATCAAGCTACTTCACAAAATCATATGCTGGCGGTCCTTGCGCTATCTCAACAATCAATCCTAAAATGTTATTCATCTCTGCAACAGGTAACCTTTCAACACCTATATATAGAACAGAGACAGATGCTGAAGACTTTGATCAGAACTTTGAAGGTGGCGGTGACGATCCTGTCGTTACAAATGCCAATGCATTCAGAACACCTATAGTGTTGTTTGAGAACTACAATGATGCAAACAATCCTATTGATACCATTTATGCACCTATCAGAACTGTCAAGCACAAAGGTGATACAGTTTTCGCATACAGTATCCAATCAGGATATCCTATTGACCACATCATCACTGAAGAACCGGCACACGATCCAGAGCATCAGGATGAAGAAGGCAATTATGTTTGGATTCCAGGTGACACAATCCGTGGCATCCACGACCCAATCAGCACATTATACCTCTGCGGTGTTGAAGGCACACTTTACATGACAAGAGACGCTCTCATCTTCAACAAAGCTACAGAATGGTTAGAGGCTGCAACTATCGACGGTCTCCCAACCTCAATAGCAGTCAGCAACGACGGTGATATGGCGTTTGTCGGAACAGCTGAAGGTAAACTTTACAAAGTTACAGGTTTGGCAACAACATTCAGCGAAGACGATTTGGCTAACCTGACATGCACTGTTGTGTACGAGTTCACAGACCGTAACATCACAAGCGTTTCAGTCGACCCGAGAAACAAGAGCAAAGTTGTCGTCACATTAGGCAACTATGGCAATGACGCATACGTTTATGTTTCAGAATACGCCGGCGCCGCATTCGTTTCAATCCAAGGCACACTTCCTAAAGCTCCTGTCTATTCAAGCTTGATTGAAAAGACTACAGGTACAATCTTAGTAGGTACAGAAACAGGTATCTATGAGCGCAAGAACGGTGCATGGAGAAAGACTGGCAACATGTCAAGCCCTGTCATGGAAATCAAACAGGCTCTTGTGGCAAATCACGACACAAAGATTGACGTTCTCTATGACGAAGTCGGTGACACAACACATGTAACATATCCAGGTGTCTTCAACGAGGGTATGATTTATGCCGCCACATACGGCGAAGGTATCGTCTATTGTGACACATACGCTGTCATCCAGCCAAATGAAAACAACACAACCAACGATGACAATAACGTCACAGTCAATGAGGAAGAAATGTTGAACGTTTATCCTAACCCTGTTAAGGATTACGCACAAATCAACATCAACCTTGACAACGACGCAACAGTCAGTTACGTGATTTACGACCTCGCAGGCCGTCTGATCACTAACGAAGACCTCGGAACATACGTAAAAGGCATGCACACTCTGAACATCAATACAAATGAACTTACAACAGGTTCATACATCATCCGCATCAAAGCAGGTGACAAGACAGAAACAAGCAAGTTCTTAGTGTACTAATAACGATAAAAATCAAAAGAGAGAGGCTCCCGATGGGAGCCTCTCTCTTTTTTTATTAAAAATAAAAATTTTTAATACACGTTTTCCCTCTGATACTGCTGATATTCGCCGTATGCCGGGCACGACTTAGACGATGAGCTGCATGCTGAAAACAACACTCCGAAAGCAAAAGCCACCGCCAAAAACAATGCTATTTTCTTCATATATACTATTATTAATTTCAGTTTACAAAGAAACGATTTTTTTTCTAATTTTGTACACGAAAACAAATAAAAATTTTCATCATGGTAGAAATCAGGAAACCGGACATCGAAAAAGGGTGGTATGACGCTCTGCGACAGGAGTTTGAATCACCGTATTTCGCGGGCATCAAAACGTTTCTGATAGAAGAAAAACGCAAATATGTGGTTTATCCGCCGTCACCTTTGATTTTTAACGCGTTCAACCGCACGCCTTTCGACAAGGTAAAGGTAGTGATTTTGGGTCAGGACCCGTATCATGGCGTGGGTCAAGCACACGGTTTGGCGTTCTCCGTTCCTGACGGTATACAGCCGCCGCCGAGTCTGCAAAACATCTTCAAGGAACTGCACACCGACCTCGGGATGCCAATTCCAAGAAGCGGGAACCTCGAACGCTGGGCTGATGAAGGAGTGCTCCTTTTAAACGCGTCGCTCACTGTCAGAGCTAACCTCGCAGCATCGCACGCTCGCATCGGATGGCAACAGTTCACCGACGCAGCAATACGCGCACTCTCGGAGAAAAAGGAACATTTAGTGTTTCTGCTTTGGGGCAACTACGCCATAGCAAAGGAAGGCCTCATAGACCACAGCAAACACCTGATACTGAAAACAGTGCACCCTTCCCCACTATCAGCAAGCCGCGGATTCTTCGGTTGCCGTCATTTCTCACAAGCAAACCAATACCTTATTAATAATAATATAGAACCGATTAAATGGGATGTGATTTTAGGATAAGAAAGGAGAAGATGGATAAGATGGAGAAGATGGATAAGATGGATAAGATTGTTTTTGCGACGCATAACAAAAATAAATTAGAAGAGATTCGTAATATTTTAACAAACTACGAAGTCGTGGGACTACGTGACATCGGATGTGAGACCGACATTGTTGAAGATTCCGACACCCTGCAGGGCAACGCAAAAATCAAAGCGGATTTCGTCACAAATAATTATCATCTCGATTGTTTTGCCGACGACACCGGATTGGAAGTCGAGGCATTGAATGGCGCTCCAGGAGTGTATTCAGCAAGATATGCAGGCGAAGGCTGCTCGTATCATGATAACGTGGTTAAAATGCTTGAAGCCATGAAAGGCATCACGAACAGAAAAGCCCGTTTCAGAACAGTTATCGCATTGAATCTCAATGGAAAACAGTATTTCTTTGAAGGTATCGTAAACGGAAAGATTTTGGAAGAAGAACATGGCGATGGCGGTTTCGGCTACGACCCTATTTTCCAACCCGACGGATATGATGAGACCTTTGCGGAAATGCCGATGGATATCAAAAACAAAATCTCTCACAGAGGACAAGCTGTACAAAAACTCGTAGAATTTTTGCAGTTATAAAAAAATATTTTTATCTTTGCAGATTGGATAAATCATATTAAACTTCAAAAATATGAAGAAAACGTTTACTTTCATATTAGCAGTTTTATTTGCAATAACAGTAAAAGCACAGCAAATAAAAGGATTGTATAGTTTTGACAAAAAACAAAACGCCATCGAATTCGACATCACCAAAATCAGTCTGTTCGAGCAGAGAATGCATCTTATTTATCTTTTGAACAATGATGACAGATTTGATGTGTCTACAAGCGACAGGGACGGCATTTTTGTCGTAAAACGTAATAAAAACAGCTATAACTTCAACGTTGAAGACGCTTTCAATGATTTTTACAACGAAGAAACGGCTGCTTTCAACAGCATGACTAAAGACGAGATCGGTGACCTTTATTTTGAATGGAAGTCGGCATTACCTAATTTTTTCGTTGCATCGATGATGATGGATTTGTATGTGAAAGACCGCCAGAACAATCTCTGCGCCAATGCTGATCCGTTCTGTACAGATGTCGGAATATATGAATTCCCTGCAGGTGTTAATGCCGGTGCCGGTGAAACCGGTCCTAATTACAACTGTTTAAGTACAAGACCAAATCCGGCATGGTATTATATGAAAATGGCAAATCCTGGAGGCATGACTATTTATATGTACAGCACTCCAAGTGAAGATATAGACTTCTGTTGCTGGGGACCTTTTGATGACCCTATCACACCATGTCCTAATGGTCTGACAGCGGCAAAAGTCGTTAGTTGCAGTTATGCTCCAGCTCATACTGAAAATTGTATAATACCGTCAAGTGCACAAACAGGCCAGTATTATATTCTTGTTATAACAAACTTTTCAAATAATCCATGCAACATCACCTTCAGTAAGACAGCAGGCACAGGCACGACAGACTGTTCCATCATGCCACCATTGGTCGAGAATGACGGACCATATTGCGTTGGAGAGACCATCCATTTGACCGGAAATGCACAGAGCGGAGCTTCATACAGCTGGTCGGGACCAGGCAACTGGACTGCAACCGGACAGAATGTGACGCGTCCTAACTGCACCATGGCAATGGCAGGAACGTATACCTGCACAATAACGCTGAGCGGACAAACAAGCAGTACCGACACCCAAGTCGCGGTATATGCCAATCCTACCGCCAATTTCAGTGTTCCAACCGCATATGCAGGTGTTCCGACACAATTCACCAGCACATCTACGACGAACCCATCCGGACAAACCATCACAAGCTATCTGTGGAACTTCGGTGACGGCCAGACTTCGACACAGCAGAACCCGACTCATACCTATGCAACACCAGGAAGTTATACTGTCACTTTGACTGTCGCATGCGGTGAGAACACATGTACAAACACCAAGACACAAACCCTCAATGTGCAGAGTTCGATGTCGACAAACATCACTGGTGACAACTCAATATGCCAGAACAACACTATAACCTTAAATGCCAATGCTACTGGTGGCACAGGTACATTTACATATGCCTGGAAAGAAAACGGCGCTCCTGTCGGAGGCAACTCGCCTACCCTGACACGCAATATGACGACAGCAGGCAGTTTCACATTCACATGCGAGATATCTGACGGATATACGACACAGACGCCGCAACTGATTGTCAGCGTTTATGCCACCCCTGACGCCTATGCCGGAGAAGACCAGTCAATCAATTTCGACAACTCGACAACACTTGAGGCCGGATATATAGAAGGCGCATCGTATGTATGGCAACCTGCCGACAGCATCACGGGAGCGAACAACACAAGAACCGTACATACAAAACCGTTGAGAGGCAACACCGTCTTTACCGTCACCGTGACATCTGACCACGGATGCGTTGACACAGATGACGTCGTTGTCAGTGTAGGTGCGGAGATGACCGCTACGGCAACTATTGCAGACAGCGAGATTTGTCAGTATGAATCGACAACTGTTTCAGCTACAGCTGTTGGTGGCAATCCGGCGAATTACTCATATTCATGGGAGCCAGCCGACGAAGTGGAGTATCCTCATGCCGCATCATCCACAGTGCATCCTTCGCTAAACACAGACCATTTCACATGTACTATTTCTGACGGACATACCACATTGGAAAAGAGAGTGAATATCACAGTGCATGAGTTGCCGATTGCAGACGCCGGCGAAGATTTCCCGATATATTACAACACTGCCGCAACGTTAACAGCTGCAACTGTTGATGGCGCTTCATACGAATGGCTGCCGAAAGACATGATTCAGAACGGAGACAACGAGCATCAGACTGTCACGACTGTTCCGCTTACAGAAGAAACCGAGTTCACTCTGATTGTCATGAGAAACGGATGCTCGACAGAAGACAAAATCACCGTTTTCGCAGGCAACCAGCTTCAAGGTAAAGTTGAGACCAACGACAACAGCATTTGCCAATTCGACGGCAGTTGTGATTTGACAGCGACAGCCTTTGGCGGAAATATGGAATACACATATTTATGGGAGTCGTCGAATGCCGGCGATTTCTCAACCAACGGCTCTCCTACAACAACATTCATGAATCCGACCGAATCAGGCACATATACCATCAGTTGCACCATCAATGACGGTCAGACCACGATAGTGCGTTCCACTACCATAAACGTAGTTGCAATGCCGCTGGCACAGATTTCCGTCAGTGGTGTCAACATCATCAACGACACACCTTCCGTCGTCATAGGCAAGTCGGTGACATTAGAGGCTGCAGCTGTTTCGGGCGCCATATACGAATGGCAGCCTAACACTTCGATCATGAGTACATCTGACAATGGAAGAGTTGCAACGACATATCCATTAAACGATACAGGTATTAAGGAGTTCACTTTAACGGTCAAGACTAAAACGGAGACAAACAACTATTGTACAAATTCAGCATTCGTGTCTGTTAAAGTGTATGATAATATTTCCGCAACGGTGGAGTCATCAGACGACGCCATCTGCGAGCAGGAACGCATCACTCTGACAGCCAATGCTACAGGCGGCACGGAGAACTACATATACACATGGTCACCAGCCGAATATTTTGACAACAATATCGGTCAGACCGTGACGACAAAGAGACTCCCCTACCATGACGGATTGATAAAATTCACATGTAAAATCGAGGATATTTCACTTGACAATGCTGACGACGAGAAAGACCAAGAAGTCATCGTCCATAATGCACCGAGTGTCAATTATGACTTGTCAGGCGTTCAGTTGGTTGAAGCCGGCAATGAATTCTATCCTTATGTATACGAATACAGCATTGACGAATCAAGTTTGAGTGGATATAATATCAACAGTATCAGTTGGTCTGTCAGAAGCGAGCAAAACACTCCTAACCAGTTGGATTCGTTAACATGTGAATCATTATGGTTCTGTGTACCGGACCCGAATCCGGAGATTCCGGGACAGCCAAAGAAGGCATACCTTTATATCAACGAGGAAGGTAACGCCCGTCTGACATGCACTATAACAGGAGAATGTGGTGAGGCCACTGCTCGCATCATCATCTACACTGAAGGTTATGAATACAGCGATATTTCAGTTGAGGAAATCAACTATGACGACCTGATAACCGTCTATCCTAACCCTAACAACGGCGAGCTATACATTAGTTTCGGCGACATCATCACATCATCGGTGACTATAAGCATATACAACTTCGACGGCATGAAGATGATGCAGTCAACTGAAAACGGCGATGTGGTGCATTATTCCGTCAACACATTGGCAAACGGAATATATTTCGTAAGGATTACCGGAAAAGATTTTGTGGTTACGAAGAAATTCGTGCTCAACAAATAATAGGATTTCTGTTATTTCCACCCCCAGCATGAGTCATGCATCCTGTTGAATTTCAATGGGATGCCTATACTCAGCATTAACTCTACGCCGCGGTTATGCCATTTCACATCATCTTTCGTATGATAGGCATAAATATTAACCGGAGTGCCTTCAACATCGCTTTTCACGTTAAGCAGACCGAAATTATAGGAAGCGTCGAGCTTGATTGACATAGTAAACGATTCAAAAATAACATTAAATCTGACACCGGCGCCAGCTACAAGACTCATGTCAAGTTGGGTTAGCACTGCATCAGATTTGGAAATGTCAACACTACTGGCAGGATATTCTCCATTTGGGAACTCCACCTCATCGGTTCCACCATAACAATATGCCACGTCAGCAGCACCGAAAATATACGGATTAATATAATCTGAAATCAGGAAATAATAAGTTACAGGGATCCTGAAATCGATATATTGTGACTTTATTTGGTTCATCTCACTGACTCCGAGATGGTCGAACGACTTTTTCATACCCCTTTCAACCATCAAAACCTCGGCACCTATCGAGAAACCGCGAAATTTCGGCAACGGAAACTCGATAAACAGGCCGAAAGCAGGCTTCACGACCATATCATTTGACAAGTTATTATAATCCTTGTCGGAAAATTTGATATCATACAAAGTGAGTCCGCCTTTGATGCCGACGAACGGTATACTTTTAAACTTACGGCTCCTTTTCATATTGCCGAAGCTATAGTCGACCTGTGCTTGTGCTTGGAAGACCACAGCAAAAAAAAGCATCAATATAACAGCTATTCTTTTCATTCTTCTGTTTCTTTTTTAACAACAAGACTGTTGAAATACATACTTTGTCCGCCCACTTCCATAATTCCGGGCTGGTCTTCGTCAGGATTTCTTTTCTTGATAACAGTCCAAAACTCCATATTCGCGATGACCTCTGTACCATCATCTTGAATCTTTTTCTTACCATTGATCAAGAAGCCGTTTTTATAATTCTTATTTCCCTGCGTAATCCAACAATCGAAACACAATGTAAAGTCGCCTGTTGCACCATTTCCCCAGACATAAGCGCTATCTATCTCGTACCAAGTGTCGTAATTATACGGCGGATTGATAGGATTCCTGTAATTGGTTTTAAATTTCAGTTTAGCGATACCATTCACCTGTTTGTCGATTAACAAATAAAGGTATTTCTTGCCGTAATATACAAGATTTTCTGGTGTAATAAAATCAATATATCCCTCGGTAAGGAATATCTTCTCATCACTGCCGCGATAATCGCCAGCCATCTCATATAAACCAGTGATATCCGGAGGAAAGAGGCCTTCATAAACCGTGTTACTGCAAGTTGGAGCGACAGTTTTCCATACATCACGATACTGTTTAGGGTAAACAGTATCTAAAGGACTTTTGTTGCTCTCATCACCGATATGAATGATTGTGTCATGGCTGTCCTTGCTACAACCGACGAGGAACAGAGCTACTATTCCGATAACGACACTTAATATGGTTGACGAGCGTTTCAGCATTGTTATTTAAAATTATTTTTAAGGATTTCTATAGCTTTTTCGATGCCGGCTGCATTCTTTCCGCCTGCAGTGGCGAGGGTTTTCTGACCGCCGCCGCCACCTTGAATCTCTTTGGCGCCTTCACGCACGATAGCGGCGGCGTCCATTTTCTTTGTGTCGACGAGACTCTGTGGAAGCATCACACACAGAGCAGGTTTGTCTTCAAACACGCCTCCCATGACGGCGACCACCTCAGAATCGATATCTTTCAATGAAGAAGCGACGTTACGCATCTGGTTCATATCGGCATCAATGCGAGCCATCACGAGTTTGTGACCTTCCCATTCGGTAGCGTTACCGTAAGCAACTTTAGCGTCGCTGACAGCCTGAGCCACCATCATAGCCTCGATTTTCTTCTGAAGCATGGTGTTCTGTGCGGAAAGTGTCTCCACAGCCTTCACCACGTCGCCAGACGATTTCACGAGACCTTTTATTTTATTCAATGTATCTATCTGATTATCAAGATATTCAATAACTGCTTCTCCTGTTATTGCCTCGATACGGCGAACACCGGCTGCAATAGCACCTTCTGTCAGAATCTTGAACGCTCCGATGCGACCGGTTGAGGCGATGTGAGTACCACCACATAGTTCGCATGAATAACCTTCACCGAATTTCACGACGCGCACCTTGTCGCCATATTTCTCGCCGAACAAAGCCATCGCACCCATGTTACGAGCCTCATCAAGCGGAACGTCGACGGCTGTTTCATTTTGTAAATCTTCCCTAATCTTCTGATTTACAATATTTTCTACCTTACGAATCTCATCTTCTGTCATCTTTGCGAAATGACTGAAGTCGAAACGCAGGCGCTCATCATCAACCATCGAGCCCTTCTGCTCAACATGAGTTCCGAGAACCTGGCGTAAAGCGGCGTGCATCAAGTGAGTGGCAGTATGGTTAGCCTCGATCTTGACACGACGTTCAACGTCAACTTTAGCGGTGAATGTTGCCTCCGGCTGCTGTGGAAGCGCATCCGTGATATGTATGCTCAAATCGTTCTCTTTCACTGTATTGATAACATGAAGTGTCTCATTTTCAGACACCAGCATGCCTTTATCGCCAACCTGACCGCCCATCTCAGCATAGAATGGAGTCTTGTCGAGGACGATTTCAAAATGTTTCTTACCTTTCGCTACAACTTCTCTGAATTTCAATATCTTAGCCTGGCATTCAAGCTCATTGTAGCCGACGAACGTAGTAGGTTTGTCTTCATGAATCAGCTCAACCCAGTCGCCCGACATCTTCTCGGCGGCTTTACGAGAACGGTCTTTCTGTTCTTTCAGGTTATTGTTGAAACCTTCCATATCAACTTCGAGACCTTTTTCCTCTGCCATCAGGTTTGTCAAGTCGACAGGGAAGCCATAAGTATCAAACAACTCGAAAGCGAAAGCTCCATCGATGAGTTTCGCGCCCTTATTTTGCTCAACATAATTCTCGAAACGCTTGATTCCCAATGACAAAGTACGCAGGAACGATGCCTCCTCCTCATATATGACCTTTGACACGAGGGCTTCCTGTGATTTGATTTCAGGATATTGCTCACCCATCTCACGGACGAGAACCGGCAACAGTTTGTACACGAACGGTTCGGTGAACTTCAGGAAGGTGTATCCGTAACGCACTGCGCGGCGCAAAATACGTCTAATCACATATCCGGCACCGTTGTTTGAAGGCAGCTGACCATCTGTGATAGCAAAACTCACGGCACGGAGGTGGTCGGCGACGACGCGCATTGCGATGTCACATTTCTCATTCTTACCGTATTCGATGCCAGAAAGTTTGGATATCTCATTAATAATAGGTGTGAACACGTCGGTGTCATAGTTCGATTTCTTGCCTTGCATCACGCGGACGAGACGTTCAAAGCCCATGCCGGTGTCGACGTGTTTTGCCGGGAGGTCAACGAGACTGCCGTTAGCGAGGCGGTTATATTGCATGAAGACGAGGTTCCAAATCTCAATCACTTCCGGGTCATCTTTGTTGACGAGGTCACGGCCGTTGATTTTCTTGCGAGCCTCTTCGTCACGGATATCGATATGAATCTCCGAGCACGGTCCGCAAGGGCCAGTCTCACCCATCTCCCAAAAATTATCTTTTTTAGAGCCGTAGATGATTCTCGACTCGTCGACATGTTCTTTCCAAAACTCGTAAGCCTCGTTGTCAGGAGCCATTCCGTCTTTCTCGTCGCCGCCAAACACTGTGACATACAGTTTGTCTTTGTCAATCTTCATCACTTCTGTGAGGAACTCCCATCCCCACGCGATGGCTTCTTTCTTGAAATAATCGCCAAACGACCAGTTGCCCATCATCTCGAACATGGTGTGATGGTAGGTGTCGCGGCCGACTTCCTCAAGGTCGTTGTGCTTGCCAGATACGCGGAGACATTTCTGAATGTCAGTTACGCGCGGTGCTTTGCGAGGGTTGTTACCCAAGAAAACATCCTTAAACTGATTCATTCCGGCATTGGTAAACATCAAGGTCGGGTCATTCTTTACGACGATAGGTGCAGAAGGTACTACCAGGTGCTGTTTTGACTGAAAAAACTCCAAAAAGCTCTTACGAATTTCGCTTGCTTTCATCATCAAATCAATTTTTCTTTAAAAAGTTTGCAAATTTAAGAAAAAATTATTAATTTTGCACGTTTAAAACGTAAAATTTTCGTTTTAAATGTTTTTAATTAAAATAATGGCGAAAAAAAAATACATATTTAATCCGCAAACTCTTGATTATGAGGAATATAAGCCTTCAAAATCAAAGAAGCTGAGAAATGTCGTCTTCTTCATTCTCACAGCCGGAATCATAGGATATGTTGCCATGACGATAGTAAATAACGTCATCGGAACGCCAAAAGAGCGCATGCAGGCTCGTGAAATCGAGTTTATGAAGCTTCAATATGACATCATAAACGATAAGATCGAGAATATTGACGCGCTTCTTAGCGAGATGCAGGACCGTGACGACAATATTTACAGGATGATTTTCGAGGCTGAACCGATTCCTACCTCCATCAGAAGAGCAGGTTACGGAGGAAGTAACCGTTACGAGGCACTGGGCGGATATGAGAACTCCAAAATAGTGACAGAGACTGCGAAAAAAATCGATGTCGTTGAGAGTCAACTCAATGTACAGGCGAAGTCATTCGACGATGTGTATAACATGGCGACGAACAAGGCTCAGATGTTGAGTTGCATTCCAGCTATCATGCCAGTTAAAGACGTCGACATTCACAGGATTTCATCACATTACGGCTACAGAACCGACCCGTTCTACAAGGTGCAGAAAATGCATAGCGGCACTGATTTCAGCGCACCTATCGGGACACATATTTACTGCACAGGTGACGGCGTTGTCGAGAGCGTAGTGAAAGGCGGAAACGGCTATGGCAATTACGTCTTGGTAAATCACGGATACGGATATAAGACACGTTACGCCCACCTCAGCAAGGCCTACGTGAAAGTAGGCCAGAAGGTGAAACGCGGCGAGTATATAGCAGACGTCGGAAACAGCGGCAAATCAACCGCACCGCATCTGCATTACGAAGTGATTAAAAACGACAAGGCTATAAATCCTATCAATTTCTTCTTCAACGACATCACGCCTGAAGAATATGACAAGATTTTGGAATTATCGGAAAGACCTTCAATGACAATGGATTAACATGATGGAAGTCAGGAAGTTATATTATCGGATCGGTGAAGTGGCGGAGATGTTCAACGTCCCCACATCCACCATACGCTATTGGGAAAGCGAATTCGACGTACTGCGTCCACGCAAGAGCACCAAAGGCAACAGACTTTTCACAGAGCGCGACATGCGCTATCTTCAAGTGATCTACCAGCTCGTAAAAGTGAAAGGCTACACCATCCAAGGTGCAAAAGACGCCATGAAGAGCAAGTTCAACAAACTTGAGGAAAACGCCATGTTGATTCGCACGCTCAACCATGCGAAAGAGTTTCTTGTCGATTTGGACAAACAACTTGCAGAGAAACAAAAAATCCAACAGGGATAACGCTAGCGTTATCCCCAACGGATATTAAAACGTTTTATCCTTTAACAAATAATTTGTAACGTAATCGAAAACACCATCTTCGAGTGAAGTGAATGGCTTGTTGTAGCCTGCTTTGCGCAGTTTTTCCATGTTAGCTTCAGTGAAGTACTGGTATTTGTCGCGGATGTCGAGCGGAGTGTCAATGAACTTGATGTTCACTTCCTTACCCATCGCCTTGAATGTGTTAGCCGCGAGGTCGTAGAACGAGCGGGCATGACCTGTACCGAGATTGTACAATCCGCTCTCAGGACGTTTCTCTATAAGGAACAGGATAACTGAAGCGATGTCTTTCACATAAATAAAGTCTCTTAACTGCTGACCGTCTTTGAAATCAGGACGATGTGAACGGAACAGTTTCACTTCGCCGCAGTCCTGAATCTGATGGAACGAATGCAGAATCACTGATGCCATGCGACCTTTGTGATATTCGTTTGGACCATATACATTGAAAAATTTCAAGCCTGCCCAGAACGGAGGACATTTTGTCTGTTTCAGAATCCACTTGTCGATCTCATTTTTCGAGCGACCGTAAGGATTCAACGGCTGCAGTTTTTCAACAATGTCGTGGCTGTCGACATAGCCGAGCTCGCCACCGCCGTAAGTTGCTGCTGATGAGGCATATACAAGCGGAATCTGATATTCGGTGCACAACGTCCACAACTTTTCAGTATAGTCGACATTAAGCTCCACAAACACATTCCAGTCGAATTCTGTGGTATCGGTACGAGCGCCGAGATGAACCACAAAATCAACCTTATCATGATTGAGTTTCAACCAGTTATGAAGCTCTTTTCTATCTAAAAGAAGCTGATATTTCTTGTTGATGAAGTTTCTTTCTTTTTGTTTCTTTGTGAAATCATCGACGAGGACGAGGTCTGTCCTGCCCTGTTCGTTAAGGCATCCCGCAACGACACTTGCGATGAAACCTGCTGCACCTGTGATTACTATCATATCTTTAATTTTCTTCTGTTCTTGTCTTTAAATAATTTCTCCATTTCTCAAGCACCGCCAGCATATCCGACGGTAATTCCGAATCGAAAAACAGTTCCTTTCCTGTTATCGGATGCACGAAGCCGAGCACTTTGGCATGCAGGCAATGACGTGGAATCTCGTTGAAGCAGTTGTCGATAAACTGGCGATATTTCGAGAAAGTGGTACCTTTCAATATCCTGTCGCCGCCGTAAAGTGCATCGTTGAACAAAGGATGTCCGGCATACTGCATGTGCACACGTATCTGATGCGTGCGGCCTGTCTCAAGGCGGCACTCCACTAATGTGACGTAGTTGAAACGTTCCAAAACCTTGTAATGTGTCACCGCATCTTTTCCTTGGCTACCGTCGGGATAGACGGCCATGGCGACACGATCACGCATAGAGCGTCCGATGTTGCCTTCGACAGTACCCTCGTCATCAGCGAAATCACCCCACACAAGAGCCTGATAGCGCCTTGTTATCGAGTGCTCGAAAAACTGTGCCGCAAGGACAGTCTGCGCCGTCTCGTTTTTAGCGACTATCATCAAACCGGTGGTGTCTTTATCTATACGATGAACCAGATAACCGAATCCGTTATCGACTTTTGAGCCGTTTTCCTTGAAATGATACGCCAAAGCGTTGAGCAGCGTGCCATCAAAGTTACCGTGACCCGGATGAACCACCAAGCCCGCCTGTTTGTTCACCACTATGACGTCGTCGTCTTCATAGACCACATCAAGTGCGATATTTTCCGGAGTGATAACGATTTCACGCGGCGGATACGCCAACACTACAGTCACCACATCGAACGGTTTGACTTTGTAGTTCGACTTCACCGGCTTGTCGTTGACGAGTATGCTGCCAGCCTTCGCCGCGTTCTGGACACGGTTACGGGATACGTTTTCCAAGCGATTCTGCAGGAATTTGTCGACACGCACCAAGGTCTGACCTTTATCGGCAACTATTCTGAAATGCTCGAAAAGTTCAGTGTTTTCCTCAGTGTTGTCTCCAAGAACGCCAACAAAATCCTCTGACATGGTTCAACTATTTGGAAATCAATAATTTAGCGGTTGCAAAAGAGCTGTCTTTATTAACAACTCTCAACATATATACCCCGTTGTGTAAATCACTGACATTTAACTCACTACAATATGCATATTGTTTTACGAGTCTGCCTGTAAGATCGAAGATGGAAATTTCTTTGCATGAATTTTCATCAACGCCGTCAATTCTGACATATGAACAGGCAGGATTAGGATAAAGTCCGATTGCATTAGCAACGTCCTGATTTTCCTCGAGGCCGATAAAATACAAATCCGTTCCCATGACCGGTCTTATCATCAAAGAACCTGTAAAAGCACTGTTTTTCCAGCCTTCGCCTGCGTTATAGAAATTATACTGATGGCTGTCATTGGCGGCGTCAAAGCCAATATTTATCGACTTGGAATATTGCTGTCTAATACCGACATAGAACGTACTGTTGACTTTCACCACCTCATCGAACGCATAATTCGAGAATCCATACAGTGTGCTGTCGTTCCAGATAGGACGCTGATCTTTCAGTGTATAGACAACTTCTCCCGGTTTTCCGTTGTTATCTTTCCAAACAATTATATCGAAGAAGTTGTAGTTAGCGTCGTTGAACGTGCGGTTGAAAAGCATCTGCACTCCGCACACAGTGTCAAGTTTCGAGACTTTAAACTGAGCTGCGAAATATGTGTCATCAGGGATGAGACCGTATCCTTTCTCAGGAGTTCCGTCATCATAGGCGAAATAGTTATAAAATCCCTGATGAGACACCAATGTATCGCCTGACACCTCACCGCTATGTTCGTCAATGACTTCAATATAATGATGAATAGTAAACGAAGTTGTGTCACCCGGCACATTGTAAGGATAGATGAAATCGCCCATCTCGACATGCATACTGTCGACACCGACGATCGAATATTGCGTAATTATGAACGGGTCACCGTTATATGAATAATTCCAGCCTGAATTGTTATCCACAACATTGCAAGAATAACGCACCTCGTGAGCATTCACGTCCATATTGGTGAGGCACATGTCAAAAACATTGCCAATCTCATTGATAGGATCCTCGATAAAATGCTTGTACGGCATTGCTTTATAGCGTTTTAAGAACGACGGGGTGCTGTTTGTAAAATTCACAACAGGATAATTGTCGCTTTCAACACTTCTATTCATATCGAGGTATACAAAGTCGATGTTCCACATATCCATATTGCTTCTGTCGTTAGGATACATCGTGGTCGGCAGCGTTCCGTAGTTATAGAACAGCACGCGGAAATCTTCGGTAAAGAAGCACGAGTCGACGATTGGAATCATCACTTTTTTGAAATACATGTTCGCTCCGAGAGAGTCGACGAATGCCTCCAAAGATTGTCCTTCCGTCGCCCAGACATGTCTCCATGCGGTTTTTCTCACTGTCACGGAATCCTGGAGGTCGGTGTCGAACACCACTTCATCGTATCCGTAGCCGAACTTAAGCACCAATGAGTCGTCACGTTCAGGGCTGTCGCCGAATCCACCAGGTTGGTAATAGAAACTGAAATACAGCGAATCAGCCGATGTAAGTGCGTGATTACCGACGCTATCCAATCGTATTTTGACAGACAGAAGCGAGTCGGCTATAAAAGGACTGCTGCTTCCTCTCTTGTAAATCTCACCGAATTGGTCAGCGACATCTAAAGTGGCAGCTTTATAGTTTATCGGCATTTTAGGGAAACCGGCGCTTATCAGCACATCTACCGATTGCCATTTATTATCATTGAGATACACTCCATTATTGGTGAAATCGTCAAAGAAAGGCAGTGTGGCGACCGCTTCATCCCTCGTCTTTTGCGTTCTCTCATGTGGGATGCCGCCATTAAAACCTGTGAGATATTCCTGGGAGTTGCCGCTCATCACGAAGACTACGGCCAACATTATCATCAAAACAAATCTTTTATTCATCATAGAAAAGTATTGTGTCTAATTCATAATCAAAGTCATCAAAATCGAGGCTGTCGAAAACAAAATCGTCTTCGGTCAAGCTGTCTTTCACCCTGAACAGCATCTCTTTATCACGAATTCTTTGAAGCGAGTCGTAAGAGAACTGACGGTGTGACAATATATAATTAAAGCTGTCGATCACATATTTTATGGTGTCGGCCTTTAATTTCCTGATTCTCATCACCTCCACGATAGAGTCGCGGCGGAATTTCTCATATTTATACCATTCAAAGTCGAAGTTTTTGATTGATTTGTACCAAACGTTAACCTCCGAGCCAAGCGGCACCATCCTTTCGATGGAATATTCAGGCTCCATGCGGCTTACATATAGGTTGTCGGCATCATCGTCATCGATAAAAATCTCCATTCCGACATTCAGCGAGGCGTTGTTTATCTGATTTTTGACGTCATTGATGCTGACACCTATCAAATCAGGGAGGTTGGTGGTTTTATCTCCATGACCGAGACCGACAACAAGTGTGACTGCCGTGCCTTTCACGACATCTTCTTTTGGCTCGACAACAACGTCCTTGATTTTCTGTTCAACGACGGCATTTCTTGCGAAATAATTGACAAATTCCAATTTCTCGACTTTGAGACCGGCCAGGTTAAGACTCACCATTGCCTGACGCAGCGATAGGTTGCGCAAGTTAGGCATAGCAACAATCTCAGGAGCTATTGTCGTGCGTATGATATATACGTTTCTACCTTTCTTCACCTTTGAATCTTTGGCGGGATTCTGCTGGTAAACGGCTCCTTCAGGGAAATTCTTCACATAGATACTGTCGAGCAGGATGAACGTAAAATCACCGCCGTAAGTCTCAACAACATCGTCATAATTCATGCCAACGAAGTCAGGAACCATAAATTCTTCGCCGTGACGGGTGAATTTATCGAGTCTGTTGAAGGTGTAATTCAGCGTTATGACAACCAGTAACAACATGATTATCAGGCTGATATAAAACCATTTGTCTTTCAAAAAACGGAAAGCCTTCATTTTTTTATTTTTTTCGTTGACGATAACGTCGTTTTTAGTAATTTTGAACTCGCAAAGATAATGATTTTTATTGAATTTTAGTATATTTAACATGAAAAAAATAGCAATAGTCTGTGGCGGATACTCTGGAGAGTATGAAATTTCAATCAGCAGCGCCAAAGTTGTGAAGAAACATCTTGACTCGAAGAAATACGAGGCATACGTCATCGTGATTCAGAAAGGCAGTTGGTATCATCTTGATGATGACGGCACAAAGACTGACGTCGACAAAAATGATTTCTCGATACAAGTCAACGGCAAGAAGGTGGTTTTTGATGCTGTTTTCAATGCGATTCACGGTGTTCCTGGTGAAGACGGACAGCTTCTCGGATATTTCGACATGCTTGGAATCCCGTATACTTCGTCTAATTTCACCACTTCAGCATTAACGTTCCACAAGGACTTCTGCAAGAAGATAGCTGCAGCGGCTGGCGCCAATGTCTCCCCTTCTGTCATTATTAACAAAGGTGAAACTTACGATGCCAACAAAATCATCAAGACATTGGGATTGCCTTTGTTTGTCAAGCCTACACGCAACGGCTCGTCAGTCGGAGTGAGCAAGGTGAAGACTGAGGAAGACTTTGAAAAAGCCCTTGAATACGCTTTCAGCGCTGGCGATCAGGTTATGTGCGAGAAATTCGTGAAAGGCCGTGAGTTGGCATGCACAGTGATGCAAGTCAAGGGCAAGACCATGGTGTTCCCGATCACTGAGATTGTCAGTAAAAACGATTTCTTCGATTACGAAGCGAAGTATACAGCTGGAAAATCTGACGAAATCACGCCTGCGGCATTGGATGAGGTTTCAGAGATTGAGGTCAAAGCAACGTCGGCGATGCTCTACGATGCTTTTGAGTGCAAGGGCTTTGCGCGTTTCGATTATATCATGACGCCTAAAAACCTGACATTCATCGAGGTGAACATAGTGCCAGGCATGTCGGAGGCATCAATAATGCCAAAACAAGCAGCCTGCATGGGCATCACGCTCGACAAGCTGTTTGGTTTGGCATTAGAGAATATTCTTGACTAAACTGTCAGGATGTCTTTCTGCTTCAGTTCGTAAAGATCATCGATTTTCTTCACGAATTTATCTGTCAGCTTCTGGATTTCTTCCTGGAGCTGTTTCACTTCGTCTTCCGAAACACCTTCTTTTTCAAGTTTCTTGGCGTCGTCGTTGGAGTTACGGCGGATGTTACGCACACCGACTTTCGCTTCTTCAGCGGCTGTCTTGGCGCGTTTGGCGAGGTCTTTACGACGCTCCTCTGTCAACGGTGGCACCATGATTCTCAGGAAATCGCCTTCGTTTTTCGGGTTGAAGCCGAGGTTAGCAGCCTGGATAGCCTTGTCGATAGCGCCGATGGAACTCTTGTCGAACGGCATAACGATAATCTGACGCGGGTCAGGAGTGCCGATGTTGGAGGTCTGCTCAATCGGGACCAGTGTTCCGTAATATTCAACTTTGACACCCTGGAGCATCATAGGGCTTGCCTTGCCGGCTCTGATTTTCTGAAACTCAGACTCGAGATGCTTGAGAGCACCTTCCATCGATTCAGTCGTTTCGTCCAAAATAAATTGAGATTCTTCAGTCATATACCTTAAATTTTTCGGTACAAAAATACAAAAAATTTTATTTCGTTACTATTGTTCCAATTTTTTCGCCATTCAAAACCTTTGTGAGGTTGCCTTTGGTGTTCATGTCGAACACGAGCATCGGCATGTTGTTTTCCTTGCACATGGTGAATGCGGTGAGATCCATCACCTTGAGGTTCTTCTGATATGCCTCATCGTAGGTTATTGACTCATATTTCCTTGCTGTCGGGTCTTTCTCCGGGTCAGCGGTGTAGATGCCGTCGACACGAGTGCCTTTGAGTATGATGTCAGCCTTGACTTCCACTGCACGCAATGCCGAGCCTGTGTCTGTCGTGAAGAACGGGTTGCCTGTGCCGCCTCCGATAACGACCACATAGCCTTCTTCAAGCAATTTAACAGCCTTGGCCGAGCTCATCGAGTCAGCGATTCTATCGATGTAAAGTCCTGATAACAAAGCGGCTTTCACGCCTTTTGCCTGTAATGTCGACTGAATTGCCATGCTGTTGATGACAGTGGCGAGCATTCCCATGTAATCACCTTGGATGCGGTCCATACCTTTTGAAGCACCTTGCAAGCCACGGAAAATGTTGCCTCCACCGATGACGATGGCAATCTGCGCACCAGCCTTCACTGCTGCCGCAATCTCTTCAGCATAATCATCAAGGCGTTGAGGGTCAATGCCATATTGTTGATTTCCCATTAAAGCTTCACCGCTAAGCTTAAGTAACACTCTCTTGTATTTCATAAAGATTATTTATTTAAAATTTAAAATTCAAAATTTAAAATTAAAAACAGAATTCAAAATTTAAGATTAAAACCAGAATCCGACATTAATGAATCCTACGGCCGACGAGTTGATATTCGAGCCCATCAAGCTAACCACGATAGGACCTATCACGGTGTCAGCGCCAAACGACACTCCGGCTCCGGCTACGAAACTATTGTGGTCGAACCATAAGTCATAGGAGCTGTTCATATATCCGAAGTCAAAACTGACGGTACTGTACAGGAATTTATAGAAATTCCACTGCCACGCCACCTTTCCCATCGCCACATAATCGACAATCTTATCGACGAAATTCAGTCCTGTAAAAGAAATAATATTATAAAAATAATTCATTCTCGACTGTCCGCCAACGAGATACTGATAAAACAATGGCACTTTGGCATCACCGATTTTCGCGCCTCCCTGAAGTCCAAGTTTCAACGAGTTTTTCTTTCCCATCATGAAAGCCTTCTCGATATTCTCCTGAATGCTATACACTATCTGATTTCCGACCCTGCTGATGGTTCCATTGTTTTCTATACCTTCAAAAAACAGACATTTCCCCAGTAAATTAATCCGCCATCCACGTTTCGAGAAATTCGGAACGTCTTCATTTCCGTAGAAATAATTGAAATACAGGTATGAATAGAACGAATATTTCTTTTCGTCTCCACGGATGATAATATTATCTTTCACTCGCACATAATCGATGACGGCGCCAATACGCATCTGCTGTGTCAAAGTCGGGATCAACTGGGCGTAAACATTAAGGTTATTGCTTTGGATACTATATGAACTATTGATTTTAGCGTCATAATAATGCTTGATATTCAACGACAAGGCACTTATATCAAGACCGTATCTGAGATATCCGCCCTGGCGTTTGTTGATATGCACCTTAACATAAGGATTCTCCGCAATATTGAAATCTAAGCTAACAGTCGTCCGATTCATGCTATTCCAGAGGTTCTTCATGGTAAAATTCACCAATGCCCCGATGCCGTAATTATTATCGTAATGGATGCAGAAAGCCACCGATTTATCTGCGCGTTCCTTGCCATGAAGGATAATCACTGCGCCATCATAAGTCTCCCTTACCTCATACCACAAATCCTCGTAATACCCTGATGCACTGAGTTTCAATATCACTTCATGAATATAATCGACACTCATCAACACAGGAAAACTGCTGCTGAACTCTCTCACGACAGCGGCGTCATGGTCTTCTGATATGCCCTCAACCACCACATTTGTCACCTTGATACTTTCAACAGGTTGTACGTGCGGACGGTGTATCTCGTAAGGTTCTATTTCGTAAAGTGAATCGGCAAGACGTTTTAATTTCGGATAAAACATCTCAGCCGCATCTTCTCCAAACTGCAATATGGAATCGAAGTCATTGAACGACATCATGTTACGTCCGTGTAAATCAGGTTTGATGTAGATATCGCTATGTTTATGAGCGTATATGCTCTCTTTCTGAGAAGCAAGTTTCATCATGCTCTCAAGCAATTCCACCGAGTTGTCAAGTTGCTGAGCAGGTATCACATCATCTTCCACATCGATAGCTATAATGATATCAGCTCCATGTGCTTGCATATTTCTCACCGGGAAATTGTTAACCATACCGCCATCGACAAGGACTTTGCCGTCGATAACCACAGGTTTGAAGAGGAACGGGATCGACATGCTGGCTCTCACCGAGCGTGCGAGGTTTCCTTGAGTCATCTCGATTTGGCAAGCGTGCTCAACATCTGTGGCTATACAGAAATA
>JAGCFU010000069.1 GCA_017649945.1 Bacteroidales bacterium
AGCAGTCCTCTGCACAAAGGACGACGGTATCGTTTACTTCTTCTCAATGGCAACAAGCTTCACAAAGGCTTCATTGGGCGCTGAAGGTATCGGCTCAGACGTCAACATGATCATGGGTAACGGCTACACCAAAGGTCACGCTGAATTCACACTTCAGGAACTCCGCGAGAGCCCGAAACTCCGTAAGATTTTTGAAGAACTTTATGCTTAATTAGCCATTAGCCATTAGGTTTTTCTCAGAAGAGTTTCTAATGGCTAATAGCTAATGGCTAATACCTAAAAACAGAAGAAATGGGAGAATCAAGAAGAAAAATAATGTTTCCAAACGTTACCGACGCTGAATGGAACGATTGGAAATGGCAGGTCAAGAACCGCATCGAGACCCTTGAGGACTTGAAGAAATATGTGAAGCTTACCGAAGCTGAGGAAGAGGGTGTGAAGAAGACCCTTTCAACTCTGCGTATGGCTATCACTCCATATTATCTGAGCCTCATCAACCCTGACGACCCGGCTGACCCGGTCCGTCGCCAGTGCATCCCTACGGCTGCCGAGACACACATCGCACGCGCCGACTTGCTCGACCCGCTGCATGAGGACGAAGACTCACCAGTCCCTGGATTGACACACCGTTATCCTGACAGAGTGTTGTTCCTCATCACTGATATGTGCTCGATGTACTGCCGTCACTGCACGCGCCGTCGTTTTGCAGGTCAGAAGGACGACGAGTCACCAGCCGACAGAATCGAAAAAGCATTGGAATACATCGAGAAGACAGAATGTGTCCGCGACGTGTTGCTGTCAGGCGGCGACGCCTTGATGGTGAGCGACAAGAAGTTGGAATACATCATCGGTCGTCTCCGTCAGATCAAACATGTCGAGATAGTGCGTTTGGGAACACGTACTCCTGTGGTATGCCCACAGCGTATCACTCCTGAACTCTGCGACATGCTGAAGAAGTATCATCCAATCTGGATCAACACACACTTCAACCACCCGAACGAGGTGACACCAGAGTCATTCGCAGCTTGCGAGAGATTGGCTAACGCCGGTATCCCGCTGGGTAACCAGAGCGTGTTGCTTCGTGGCGTCAACGACTGCGTGTTCGTGATGCGTCAGCTAGTCCACGACCTCGTGAAGATGCGTGTGCGTCCTTACTATATCTATCAGTGCGACCTCTCAATGGGTCTGGAGCACTTCAGAACACCGGTGTCGAAGGGTATCGAGATCATCGAAGGCTTGCGCGGCCACACATCAGGATTCTGCGTCCCGACATTCGTCGTCGATGCTCCAGGCGGTGGCGGCAAGACCCCGGTCATGCCACAGTACGTGATCTCACAGTCTCCAGGCAGAGTGGTGCTGCGTAACTTCGAAGGCGTCATCACAACCTACACCGAGCCGGCAGAATACCATAGCGAATGCAACTGCCCTGAGTGCCAGGCACTTAAGAAGAGACTCGAGGCTGAGAGAGTGGAAGATGTCGACAGAAACAAACCTGTTGACGGCGTCATCACATTGCTCGAAGGCGAGAAGATGAACATCGAACCGGCTCATCTCTATCGTCACGAGAGACAAAAGAACAACAAGTAATGCCTTTCATTGAGGAACTTGTAAAATACAAGAGCTGTTCTATCGTGGGGCTGGCGAAAAACACCGGCAAAACGGTGAGTCTGAACTATGTTTTAGGCCGCCTGCCCCTCGACAGAATGCGTATCGCACTAAGTTCCATAGGTATCGACGGCGAGACGACCGACCAGGTGACGAAGACGGCAAAGCCTGAGATAACTTTGCAAGAGGGCACATATTTCGGGACAAGCGAGAAGCATTATCTTCAGAGAAGACTGGTGTCGGAGCTTGTCGATGTGAGCGATGAGAACACCTCGTTAGGAAGGATTGTGACAGCCAGGGCGCTGACCAAAGGCAAGATTCTGCTTTCGGGACCTTCGTCGAACCTCGGTTTGAGACGTTGGAAAGCCTCGATGGAGAAATATAACATCGACCTGATTATCATCGACGGGGCGCTTTCGCGAATGAGTCTGGCGTCGCCGGCGACGAGCGAGTCGATGATCCTGGCAACGGGAGCGGCGTATTCGGCCAACATCACTAACCTCGTGCAGAAGACAGCATTCGTGGTGGATATGGTGAATCTGGATTTGACATCAGAAGAAAACAGATTGAGATTCAACGATATACACGCAGGTGTTTGGGCTGTCGATGACAACGACGAGCTTCATGACTTGAAGGTGACATCGTCGTTATCGACGAAAATATGCACCGACGGCATAGAGCACTGCAAGACGCTGTACATGAGTGGTGCGCTGACAGACAGCTTTATGGAACACATCCGCACGAAGAAGATTTTCAAGGAGACGGAGATCGTGGTGACTGATTTTACGAAGATTTTCCTTACACCTATATTATATAAGGCGTTTGTGAGGGGAGGCGGCAAGATCAGTGTGATGCAAAAAAGCAAGCTCATCGCGGTGACGGTGAACCCGACGGCACCCAACGGCATGGTGCTCGACTCGGACAGACTATGTAAAACAATGTCGGAAGCTATCAACCTTCCGGTTTATGATTTAAAAAAATGCGACTGAAACAACTCATAGAGCAACCCTGCGGTCTGAAATATATGATAGACAACCTCGACACCCATTCGGGCTTCGCGAGGCGTATGATTCTGGATACCGAGATGCCGACGGATGTCAGGATTATCAATGCTAACTATCAGATTCTCAAGCAGTTTTATGATGTTGTAAACAATCAGGAGAACCAAAACCAGATCAACAACCTGCAGTTTAAGCTCTGCAATCTGAAAGAGATTGGGGGCACAATCACGCATCTTCGGAACAAATATGTCTTGGACGACATCGAGCTTTTCGAGGTGAAGCATCTGGCGATGCTCGCTGGTGAAGTCCAGATTGTTATGAACAACCTGCAGCTGGGCGAGAGCATTTTTATCCCGAATTTGGAAGAGGTTGTGAGCATCCTCGACCCTGACGGGATGAAGATAGCGAGTTTTTACATCTATGACTCATATTCACCGCGTCTGATGGAGCTGAGGCGCATCATGAAGGCTAAAGACGACTTCGACGAGGCGTTGTTCAGCGAGATGACTTCGATTGAAGACGAGGTCCGCGCCAAGCTGTCGATGCAGCTCTCGAAATACGCCGACGAGCTCGAGGCAGCGCAGAAAGCCTTGGCATTCATTGACTTAAATCTCGCCAAGGCCTATCAGATGATAAAATACGACCTCTGTTTCCCGACCATTTCAGAAGATGGAACGACGGAATACGAGGGGCTGTTTAATCCGGAGGTGAAAGACGCGTTGGAGCAGCGTAACCGCACGTTCCAGCCGGTTGACATCACATTCTGGAACAAGCCGACATTGATAACAGGAGCCAATATGGGAGGCAAGACAGTGGTTTTGAAGACTTTGACGCTTTGTCAGTACCTGTTCCAGTTCGGTTTTGGCATTCCTGCAACAAAAGCCAAGATTGATTTGAAAGATGAAATCTATTTCTGCATTGGCGATGAGCAGTCGATTGAAAAAGGCTTGTCGTCGTTTGCAGCCGAGATGAAAAATATCGATGCTGTTATCAAGGCATCGCGTGGAAAACGAAAATTATTGGCGTTGATTGACGAGCCGGCGAGGACCACCAACCCTAAAGAGGGAACGGCGTTGGTTTCTGCTTTGGTGAAGGTTCTTGAGGTTGAGAATGTGAGCCTCGTCATGACGACGCATTACGATATAGAGCCGACAGATTCAAGAAGACTTCGTGTCAAAGGGTTTGAAAACGGCACAATGAACTATGAGCTTGTTGAAGTCAAAGACGGCGAAGTACCGCATGAGGCTTTGAATATTGCTGAAAGTTTGGGGATTGATAAGGAGTGGATTGCTGAAGCGAGGGAGATTTTAATTATGGCGAATTCGACACAATTAAACATATCGAATTCGATAGGTTTAGATTTAAAGTGGTCAAATACGACCACTTTAGGAAAAGAGAAAGGTGGAAAAGCATGAAGAAAATAGTAGTACAAGATTCAGAGATTAGTATTATATCGGTTCAAGAAACTGATTATATATCCCTTACAGATATGGCTCAAAGTCAAATGCAGGAACAGATTATATACAAATGGATGAGCCTAAAAAGCACTATTGAGTATCTTGGAGAATGGGAGATGCTTTA
>JAGCFU010000001.1 GCA_017649945.1 Bacteroidales bacterium
ATAAGATATGAGACAATTAAAAATTTCCAAGTCCATTACAAACCGCGAGCAGGGTGCTCTCGACAAGTACCTTGCCGACATCGCGAAGGAACCTATGATAACTCCCGACGAGGAGGTGGAATTGGCGCAGAGAATCAAACAAGGCGACCAGATTGCGCTCGACCGTTTGGTCAGGGCTAACCTCAGATTCGTGGTGTCTGTCGCAAAACAGTATCAGAATCAGGGACTTGGTCTCGCTGATTTGATTAACGAAGGCAATGTCGGACTTATCAAAGCCGCGCAACGTTTCGATGAGACGAAAGGCTTTAAGTTCATTTCGTATGCCGTGTGGTGGATTCGTCAGGCTATTTTGCAGGCCGTTGCCGAGCAGTCGAGGATGGTGCGCTTGCCGCTGAATCAGGTGGGATTCCTGAGCCGTGTGAAGAAAACGGCATCGTATCTCGAACAGCTTTACCAGCGTAAGCCTACGATGAAGGAGATCGCCGACGAACTCGACATGCCTGAGGAAAAAATCGAGGCGATTTTGAAAATCAACTCGAAAGAGGTCTCAATGGACGCGCCTGTCACCAACGACGATGACCTTACATTCATCGACACAATGGTGCCGGAAGATAATTACGATGCCGACAGAAAGGTGGCTTCAGAATCGGAGTCTGCGGAGATAAGACGCTCATTATCAGTGCTTAACGAGAAAGAAAGACAGATAATCATTTATTATTTCGGTCTTGACTCAAACAATCATGCCTACACCCTTGAGGAGATAGGTTATATGATGGATATGACGCGCGAAAGGGTGCGCCAGGTGAAGGACAAGGCTCTGAAAAAATTAAGGACACGCTCGAAAAAAAGTTTGCTGCATGTGTTGAATGATGATTAAAATTTCGTAATTTTGCGCCTTAATTTTTAGGAAAATATTTTTATATGAATAAAAACTCAGTTATTGGAATCATCCTCATTATTGGAGTTTTAATCGGATGGATGATTTGGGTGACCCCATCGAAAGAAGAAATAGCAAGACAAAGACACATTCAGGACTCTATTTATCAGGCAAACAGAGAACGTTATATCCAGGATTCCATCCGTTTCGCCGAAGCTCAGAAAGAAACGGAAATGTTTGTGGCTCAACAAGATAACGACGCAGAATCTTCAGATGCTGTGACTCGCGACAAATACGGCGTTTTTGCTTCGATAGCGACAGGTGAAGAACAACTTTACACCATCGAGAACGATGTCATGCGGATTACTTTGACATCAAAAGGCGGCTACGTTAAGACAGTGGAACTGAAGGATTACAAGACGTGGGATTCCCTTCCGTTGATTGGCTTTGACGAGAATACATCGAAGTTTAACCTCTCGTTCTTTGCTTCAAACAGAAATATCAATACTATTGATTTATATTTCGCGCCATATTTAAATAATTATCCTTACGACGGCGACGGAAAAATCGTTGTCGGCGAGAAACCACTGACATTCAGTTTCAGGGCTTTTGCGGATAATCTGTCGAATGAGCTGAATCCTAACCAATATATTGAGTTCACGTATATCCTTACAAAGGACGAATATATGATGGATTTCGATGTCAAGACAATCAATATGAAGAATGTCATCGCCTCGAACACCAGTTTCGTCACAATCGACTGGTATGTCGACCTTCTGAAGCAGGAGAAAGCCGTCGACCGTTACAACGGCTCAACAGTGTATTATAAGTTCTTAAGCGATGACGTTGAATCACTCAGCGGCAACCGTGGCGGTGAAAAAGACGATGAGAAAGACCTTCGCTCGAATCTTAAATGGATGTCGTTCAAACAGCGTTTCTTCAGCTATTCGCTGATCGCTAAAGAGAGCTTCAATTCGGCGGTCATCGGGATGAAGACTGACTACAGGACTCAGAATCCGCGCTATCTCAAGACCATGTATACCTCTGTCGACGTGCCGTTCGATGGCATGCAGGAGAACAACACCATGGCGATGCAGTTCTATTTCGGTCCTAACAGCTTGAAAATCATGGACAAGTACGGCATCGATCTCGACAAGCAGATACCGCTCGGCGGTAAGTTTGTGGGTTGGATAAACAGATATATCGTTGTCAACGTGTTCAACTGGCTCGGCAGCTACGGCTGGAACTACGGTATCGTGATTTTGGTTCTTACCGTCATCATCAAGATTGCTTTGATGCCATTTGCATTCAAATCATATCAGTCGACAGCCAAGATGCGTGTCTTGAAGCCTGAAATCGACGAAATCAGCGCGAAATTCCCTGATGAAAAGGATAACATGAAGAAACAGCAGGCTGTGATGGAACTTTACCGCAAAGCAGGTGCAAGTCCGACAGCAGGATGCTTGCCGATGTTGCTGCAGCTCCCGATTTTGTGGGCAATCTTCCGTTTCTTCCCGTCGAGTATCGAGCTCCGTCAGCAGCCGTTCCTTTGGGCCGACGACCTCTCGACATACGACAGCATCCTCGACCTTGGCTTCAACATCCCGTTCTACGGCGACCACGTCAGCTTGTTCACCTTGCTGATGACAATCACGACCATTCTTTACACCTACATCAATAACAAACAGATGGCTGCCACGCAACAGCAGGGAATGAAAGGCATGAAGGTGATGATGTATCTCATGCCGATTATGTTCCTCGGTCTGTTTAACAGCTATTCGTCAGGATTGAGCTATTACTACATGCTCGTGAATATCATCACATTCCTGCAGATGTACTTGTTCAGAGTCTTCCTGGATGATGAGAAGTTGCGTAAGAAAATCGAGCTGGCGAAGCAGAAGCCTGTGAAGAAGTCAGGATTCCAGAAGAGACTGGAAGAACTGCAGAGACAGCAGCAACAGGCACAAAAAAGGAAATAATGCTTCCTGACCGGATTTATATCATCGGTTACATGTGTTCCGGGAAGTCGTCGATTTCGCGTAAATTGGCGGCCAGACTGGGCTACGAGCCATTCGATACCGATGATTTGTTTGAGGAGAGATATCACATCTGCGTTCAGGATTTCTTCGAGAAATACGGCGAGGATTATTTCCGGAAGTTCGAGTCAGAGATATTGAAAAAGACAGGCGAGATGCACCATGTGGTGATTTCCACTGGCGGCGGAACGCCTTGTTTTTTTGATAACATGCAGTGGATGAAGGAGAATGGGACCACGGTCTTCGTGAAAGTCAGTCCGCAAACAGCTTTTCACAGAATCATGAACGCGAAGCGCAAACGTCCGCTGGTGTACGGAAAATCAGAGGAGGAGCTGCGCCAATACGTTGAAAATCATTACAATTCACGTCTGCCGATGTATGAGCAGGCAGATTTCATCGTGAAAGGGGAGAACTTCGATATTGAAGAGGTGATGAATTATTTATCGCAGCTCTAACAGCACCACGTTTTCGACATGTTGCGTGTGAGGGAACATGTCGACAGGCTGCACCGCCTTGACAGCGTATAAATCATCAAGTAATTGTAAATCACGGGCTTGCGTGGCTGGGTTGCAGCTCACGTAGACAATCTTTTTAGCCTGAATCTTCTTGAGTTGTTCGATGACTTTGTCGGCCATACCTGCGCGAGGCGGGTCGGTGACAATGAAGTCAGGCTTCCCATGTTCGGCGATGAACTCGTCGGTGAGCACCTTGGCCATGTCGCCGGCGAAGAAACTGGTGTTTGTGATGTTGTTGAACTGCTCGTTTATCTTGGCATCAACGATGGCTTCCTCGACGTATTCGATGCCGACGACCTGCTTCACGAAACGTGAGAAATATAAGGCGATGGTGCCTGTGCCTGTGTAGAGGTCATACATCAGCTCGTCGCCCTGCACGCTGGCGAGGTCGAACGCCGCCTTGTAGAGTCTTTCCGCCTGATACACATTGGTTTGGAAGAACGAGACCGAACCGACACGGAACTTCAGGTCGTCGAAACCTGGGCGCGGTGACTTCATCGTCTCCACGAGATAAGGCTCGCCTTTGAGGCACTCGAACGGCAAATCTGATATCGTGTCGTTGAACTTGCTGTTGATAACGAGCATCAGCGAGATAATCTGTGGGAACTGTGCCGAAAGGGCAGGGATGAGCTCGTTTCTGACGATGTCGTTTTCCTCGTTTATCACTATGATGACCATGAATTCGCCTTTGCCGTTGCAGCGTATGATGACGTTGCGCATGGTGCCTTGGTGGGCTCTCACGTTATGATATGAGAGCTTGTGTTTCATAGTGAAGTCCTTGATAAACAGGCGTATATCGTTCGACGGGTCGGCTTGCAGATAACATTTCTCGATGTCGATGACACGGTCGAACAAGCCTGGCAGATGGTAGCCGAAACCTTTGCAGTCTTCCTCGGTGTAGGTGCCTGCGGGAGCGCCGTCGGTGAGCCATTTGCGGTTTGAGAAGCTGTATTCGAGCTTGTTACGATAGTAAAACTGTTTCTCGCAGCCCAGAATAGGCATCATCTCAGGGTATTCTATCTTACCGATGCGGTCGAAGTTGTCTTTTATCTGTTTCTGTTTGTAATACAGTTGCCATTGATAATCAAGATGTTGCCATTTGCAGCCGCCGCAGAGACCGAAATGCTGGCACACAGGCTTCACACGTTTGTCGGATTCCTTTTTTATGTTGAGAATCTTGCCGTCGAAGCAGTTCGATTTTTTCTTAAACACTTGGATATCAACGATATCGCCTGGTGCTCCGAATGGGATGAACACAACTTTCTCGTCGGGCTTTGCAATGCTCATGCCTTCCGAGCCTGCGTCGATTATTTCGACGTCTTCGAGATATTGGGGTTGATGATGCTTTTTCATGGGTGCAAAGGTACAAATTATTTTGTCTTGCGCTGAAAAAAGTTGACACAAAAGTGATGAACTAATCTGGTGAATCATAGGTGTTATTATGGATTTTGCATAAAATATAAAAAGTTTAAAATAACGGTTTTATTTTAAACTTTTATTTATATTTTTACAGCTTACAGTTATATTTTGAGCTTATGAAAGATATTAAATTTGAAGTCCTGATGTGGTGTGGGGCGTATTTTACAGCAAAATTTGACCAAAAATCCTTTCCATATGGGTATCTGAATATTTGGCTAGAGTATTCCGATATAGACGATGAGTTTGTCAAACGACATACCGATGGGTTTGTATCTGGTTTTAGATTGATAGCTATAAGAAATAAGGAGTTCGGAGAAAAAGGTACCAATATTATATATCAAGTTAATCCTTGGCTTTATGTACCAATTCCGGATGTTCAATTCCAACCCACTGAATCAGTGATTGGAATTCGTGATTGCGATTTCAATTGCAGGATGAAAGTCTCTTTCAGACCTTCTTTGGACAATCTCGAAGGCTTGATACCACTGTATGAATGGGAGATTTAGTCTTGATGCAGTAGGAGATCCGATATGGCTGTTGAGAAAAAATTTTTATCTCAAATGAAAATATTTATTTAATAATAGTTGAAATTTAAACTTTTATTCGTAAATTTGCAGCGTAAAAGTTTAAACATAAACTGTTATGAATGATATTTATATGCTGGCAGATGTTGCAATCTTTGAACGAATAGGAGACCGTTTGAAACAAACCAGACTGAAACAGAATATTACCCAACAGAGCTTGGCGGATGATGCAAACGTGTCTCTTTCTTCAATAAAAAAGATTGAAAAAGGAGAGATTGGCTCGTTCGATTCTTTGCTGAGGGTTTTGCGTACGCTGGGTTTGCTTAATGTGCTGCAACCTTTGGTGGATGAAGAGCAATTAAGCCCGAGTGAATACTATAATTTGGTTCATTCCCAAGATAAAAAAAACAGAAAAAGGGCAGTAGGTAAACTTCAAAATAGAGAAAAGGAGACTACAGAATGGTAGATGTAGCAAAAGTTAATATGTTTGGGATTCCAGTCGGGACTTTCCGTTGGGATGAGCAGTATGAAGTTGCCCGATTTGAATACGACAGCAACTTTGTCGGCCGAGGTCTTGAACCGTCGCCGTTGATGATGCCTGTGCGCGAGGGGCGAGTCTATTCATTTGGCAATTTGGATAAGGAAACTTATAAAGGATTGCCTGGCATGTTGGCCGACTCGCTTCCCGACACGTATGGCCGCGCTTTGTTCGACAAGTGGCTGGCATTGACAGGCCGCACAAGCAGCAATCCGATTGAAACATTGTGTTTTTTGGGCAAACGCTGTATGGGCGCTTTGGAATTTGAGCCTGCCATTGACGTGGCATACGACAAAAACGCCAGATTTGAAATTGATTCGTTGGTTGATGTGGCAAGCGATGCTTTGGTGCAAAAGTCGTCATTCGAAGTGAATATTAACGATGACAAAAAAGCGGCTATCGCTGAAATACTTAGACTTGGAACTTCTGCTGGAGGTCAGCGAGCAAAAGCTATTATTGCATATAATAAGGATACAGGCGAAGTGCGTTCAGGACAAGTTGAGGCTCCTGCCGGTTTCGACTATTATCTTATCAAATTGGATGGAGTGTCGGCAACGACAGGTCTTCGTAAGACAGACAACCACGGCCGATTGGAGTATTCGTTTTATAAGTTGGCAAAAGCCTGTGGAATTGACATGACTGAGTGCTTCCTGATAGAGGAAAACGGCAAGGCTCATTTCGTAACCAAGCGTTTCGACCGTGCGAACGGCAAGAAAATCCACATGCAGACTCTTTGCGGAATCGCTCATTTCGACTTTCGCATTCATCGGGCTTACTCATACGAACAAGCTTTCAGCGTGATGAGGGCTTTGCATCTGCCATATTCGGAGGCGCAGGAGATGTTTCGCCGCATGGTGTTCAATGTTGTAGCTCGCAATCAGGATGACCACACCAAGAACATCTCGTTTTTGATGGATGAGAGCGGAAAATGGAGATTGTCGCCAGCTTATGACATGGGATATGCCTACAATCCTAACGGACGATGGACCGCTACTCATCAGATGTCGATCAACGGAAAATTCGATGGGATTACGAGAGAGGATTTGCTTGATTTTGCTCGGCAAAACAACATCAAAGAGGCTGCGTTGATAATTGATGAAATATGCAAAACAGTTTCACATTGGCCTGATATGGCAAAAGAATGCGAAGTGAAACCAGAAATAATTAACGCGTTAATGCCTAATATGTTAATAGTCTTATAAAGTATGTATACTCAACCAACTTCCTGCATAATACTTACCATTAAAAAATATTTGCAATCTCAAAATAATTATCTATCTTTGCATTGATAATTTTTATCGTCATGAAGATTCCTGATATAAAAACCGCCCGCTTGGCCGATGCCTACACCATTGAGAATGAGCCGATTAGCTCTGTTGACCTGATGGAGCGCGCCGCCACACAGATATATTTCTGGCTGATGCGTAACCTCAAGTCGAAAGAGGTGTCGATAAAAATCTTCTGCGGCATGGGCAACAACGGGGGCGACGGACTGGTGCTGGCAAGGCTGCTCGCCACACAAGACATCTACGCTCAAGTGTTTGTGCTCCACGTGAGCGACAATTTCAGCCACGACTGCGAGGTGAACTATGAGCGACTGAAGGACATCCCTGAGGTCCCGATGTATGACATATTCTCAAAGGACGACTTCCCGAAAATCGATGACAACGACATTGTTATCGATGCTTTGTTCGGCTCTGGCTTGAACCGCCCGCTGGAAGGATTGGCAGCTGAGATGGTGAATCATCTCAATGATAATCATGCGATTAAGATAGCGATAGACATCGCCTCAGGATTGAATGGCGACTCTATCGGCATACCAACAAATCCTATTGTTCGCGCCGATTATACCCTTTCGATGCAGTTTCCGAAGATGGCGTTTCTGTATCCAGAAAACGAGCCGTTTGTCGGCAAATGGGAGGTCATGGATATAAAAATCCATCCGGATTATATTGAAAATGTGGAGACAGCGAATTTCTACACCACTTTGGACGTCGTCAAACCGCTGATTCACAAGCGCGGAAAACATTCTCACAAAGGCACTTACGGGCATGCGCTGCTGGTCGCCGGTTCGACTGGAAAAACCGGGGCCGCTTTGTTGGCATCCGAGGCATGTATGCGTTCGGGAGTCGGTTTGTTGACGACACATTTGCCTAAATCGGCGGTGTTGCCGTTGCAAGTTTATCTGCCGGAGGCCATGATAAGTGTTGATCATTCCAATGATTGTTTCTCACAAGGCCTTGATTTGCAACCATATAACGCAGTCGGAGCAGGTCCGGGATTAGGAAAGGCGGAAGAGACGTCTGTTGCTTTGAAACATCTCATTCAAGAAGTTAAAGTGCCGTTGGTGTTGGATGCCGACGCATTGAATATCATCTCGGAAAACAAGACATGGCTCTCGTTTTTACCGGAAAGAACGATACTTACGCCGCATCCGAAGGAGTTTGAACGATTGTTCGGAAAGACAGATAATTCACAGCAACGTATTGAGCATCAACGTGAAATGTCGGTCAAACATAACATAATCATCGTTTTGAAAGGCGCAAACACTTCAATAACATTCCCGAATGGAAGCTGTTTCTTCAACTCGACGGGCAACCCTGGGATGGCGACGGCAGGCAGCGGCGATGTGCTGACAGGCATCATTTTATCGCTTTTGGCGCAGCGTTACACTCCGGAAGAGGCGGCGATTATTGGTGTTTTCATGCATGGCAGAGCGGGCGACAAGGCGGCATCGGAGAAAGGCATGGAATTGATGATTGCGGGAGATATCATCAAGGCATTAGATTTCAGAGTTTAGAATCTAGACAATATTTTTTGAAAAGTATTGGCAAATAGAAACATATTTTATTCTTTTTTTTAATTTCATGACCGAACAAATAACAAAATAATTTATTGTTTGTCAAGGATTTGGGTGTTATATTTTATTAGCAAAAGATGCAGGATTTTGCATAAAATCTTAAAAATTTTAAACAATTATTACGCCTTTGTCAGGCGGTTTTTTGTTCCTTTTCCCTTGATGGAAAATGAACCGAAAAGATCAAGCGCCATCCGAAGCTCTAACCGCCGTCTGGCGCGGGCCACCGCACCGCGAAGCGAAGTGGGGCGAAGCCGAGATGGAATTTGCAAAAAATGCACATTGCTTTTTATAAACCTAATAACTCTTTATTTGTAAAAGAAATTTGTGTTTAATTTTATTAACAAAACTTGCAGAATTTTGCAAGAAATCTTAAAAAATTTTAACAATAAAAAATTTTATTTGGAAATCTGCTTTGTAATATATAATTTTGCAACGTAAAACAATGATAAATAGAAACAGATGCAATAAATTGTAAGGTTTTATCCTAATGGTAAAGACCCACGTTTTATTTAAGGAGCATCGCGATGGAACAACCCAAACAATTTGACAATATCAATAATCGAGTTATCGATGATCTGAAGCAGACATTGAGCAAAGGCTCAAAGGTTTCTATTGCTGCCGCATCGTTTTCTATTTACGCCTATGAAGCTCTGAAAAAGGAACTTGAAGATGTTGATGAACTGAGGTTTATCTTCACTTCACCTACATTTAATAAAACTGAGATTGGAAAGAAGGAAAAACGTGAGTTTTTTATTCCGAAACTTAACAGAGAGCGTAATCTTTACGGTTCGGAATATGAAATCCGTCTCAGAAATCAGCTGTCGCAAAAGGCTATAGCCCGTGAATGTGGTGAGTGGATTCGTAAAAAGGTGCGTTTCAAAACTATTGTAACTGATGGAAATGTATATACTCAAGCTACCATAAGAAATGATAATGGCGAGCAGAGTTATATTCCTTTCAATGATTTTACTTCCAGTACGCTTGGTATTGAAAAAGGCGCTGATGTTTGTACTAACATCATTCGACTCAGTTTTCCGATGACAACTCAGTTTGTGTCGGATTTTAATAAAATGTGGCAGAATCAGGAACAGTTTAAAGATGTGACTGATGCTGTGCTGGAGAATATTGAGAATGTTTACCGCGAGAACTCTCCAGAGTTTATCTATTTCGTGACACTCTACAATATTTTCAATGAATTCCTTGAGGATATCTCTGAAGATGTGCTTCCAAATGAAGCAACTGGATTTAAGGATAGCCAAATTTGGAATAAGCTTTATGATTTTCAGAAAGATGCAGCACTGGCCATAATAAACAAACTGGAGAAATACAACGGCTGCATACTTGCTGACAGTGTCGGTTTGGGAAAGACATTCACGGCACTGGCTGTGATAAAATATTACGAGACGAGAAATAAAAATGTTTTGGTACTTTGTCCTAAGAAGCTTTGCGACAACTGGATGACGTATCGAAACAACTACATCACAAATCCTATTGCAGCCGACCGTTTGAGCTATACAGTACTTTTCCACTCTGACCTTTCGCGTGATGGAGGCTCGTCAAACGGTGTTGATTTGGATAAAATAAACTGGGGCAATTTCGACCTTGTGGTGATTGATGAATCGCACAACTTCCGCAATGGTGGTAAGCTTACCAGAGATGATGAGGATGAAGATCCTCGTGAGAACCGTTATCTCCGCTTGATGAACCAGGTGATTCGTGCAGGAGTGAAAACCAAGGTTCTGATGCTTTCAGCTACACCTGTCAACAACCGTTTCAACGATTTGAAGAACCAGCTGCAGCTGGCTTATGAGGGCGAAGCTGAGCGCATCGACACTTTACTTAACACGAGTTCATCTATCGATGATATTTTCCGTAATGCGCAGAAAGCCTATAACCATTGGGCAAAACTGCCTAATGCCGAGCGTACTACCGACAGACTTCTCTCCATGCTGAGCTTTGATTTCTTTGAAGTGCTTGATTCTGTGACAATAGCCCGAAGCCGCAAGCATGTTGAGGCTTATTACAATACTGAAGCCGTTGGAAAATTCCCGAAAAGGCTTCAGCCGTTATCACGCCGTCCGTCGCTTACCGACCTTCCATCAGCAATAAATTATAATGAGATTTTTGCCCAGCTGCAAAAGCTTAATCTTGCAATTTACACGCCTTCCGCGTTTATTCTGCCCTCCAAAATCAAGGATTATGCACTTGATACCGAAACTCATGGGTCTGGACTAACATTAGTCGGTCGTGAAATGGGTATTCGCCGATTGATGTGCATTTTGATGCTGAAGCGACTGGAAAGCTCCGTCAATTCGTTCCGACTTACTTTGGGTCGCTTGTTAAAGCTTATTGCAACGACTATAGATAAGATTGACAAGCATGAGATGTTTATCGATGTCGAAGATGTCGAAGGCTATGATTTGGATATCGATGATTCGGAAAACGACGCTTTTATCGGCACAAAAAAGAACAAGATTGCTCTTGAAGATATCGACTATATAAGCTGGCGCCAGTATCTTGCAAAAGATAAGGAAGAACTTGAGCTTACACAGCTGATGCTCAATGATATAACTCCAGAACATGACAGTAAGCTTATCCAGTTAAAAGATGACCTTCGCGAAAAGTTCGCCCATCCTATCAATGGCGACAATAAGAAAGTGTTAATCTTTACCGCTTTCTCCGATACAGCTGTTTATCTGTATGATAATCTGGCAAATACTATCAAACAGAAATATGGTATGGATGTCGCTTTGGTAACTGGTGACGTGGAAGCTCGAAGCACTCTGAAACTTAAGGAAAGGCTTGACTTTAACAAAGTGCTGACGCTTTTTTCGCCAATTTCAAAAGAGAAAGCTTCGATATATCCAAATATAAATGAGGAAATTCAGGTGCTTATCGCGACCGACTGTATCTCTGAAGGCCAGAACCTGCAGGATTGCGACTATTTGATAAACTATGATATTCACTGGAATCCGGTTCGCATTATCCAGCGTTTCGGACGTATTGACCGTATCGGCTCAAAGAATGAGGCTATCCAACTGGTGAACTATTGGCCTGATATGACGCTTGACGAATACATCGACCTTAAGGGTAGAGTGGAGGCAAGGATGAAAGTTTCGGTGCTGACTTCCACGGGAGACGATAATCCTATTTCTCCAGAGGAAAAAGGCGACCTTGAATATCGCAAAGCCCAGCTCAAAAAGCTTCAGGAAGAGGTGGTTGATATTGAGGAGATGAACAACGGCGTTTCCATCATGGACTTGGGATTAAACGAATTCCGTTTGGATTTGCTGGAGTATATGAAAACCCACGAAGATGTTGAGCATACGCCATACGGGCTTCATGCTGTGGTGGAACACAATGAGTTCACCGAGCCGGGTGTGATATATGTGTTGAAAAACCGCAACAAAGGCGTGAATATCGACAAAAAGAACAGACTGCACCCATTCTATATTGTTTATGTCCGCAACGATGGTTCTGTCGTCATTAACCATCTGGCACCTAAAGAGTTGCTCGATAAGTTCCGCAGTTTGTGCAAAGGCAAGAATATGCCGCAAACAACTCTTTGCCATGCTTTCAACAAAGAGACCCGCGACGGGCAGAAAATGACGCAGTACTCGAAGCTGCTGGGCGATGCTATTGGGAGCATCATCAATGTTAAAGAGGAGAGCGATTTGGATTCATTTCTTGAAGGCGCACAGGGTTCGCTCTTTACCAAAGAAATAACAGGTCTCGACGATTTCGAGCTTATTTGTTTCCTCGTAGTAAAATAGACTGCCTATGCTGGGACTTCCGAAATCTACCGAACTGTCACAAGCCCTTCCCAAGGCTCGCATCTATGCGAAGTTTGAACTGCATTCAACGCAAAAAGACCGCTTCGATGAGGATGTTTCGAGAATGACAATTGTGAATGTTATTTCGGAGCGCACAGTGCCGGCACTTCATGCAGGTGAAAAGGTTGAGTCGATATACGTGCTTGAGGTGCAGCTCAAAAAGAAAGACTACGACCTGAAAAACATACAGCTGCTGTCGAAACTGATACCTCAGAAATTGTTGTTTCTGTTGAGATATAATGATGAGACGCAGCTCGCCATATTCCACACCAAACTTTTGATGAGCGACTGGGGTGCGGAACCAGAGATAACGGTATCAGGCTTGGATTTGGATGAAGTGTGGGACAACATAGTAAAAACAGTTGGCACTATCGAAGTTGAGGAAGGCAACACTCTCGTTGAGCAGATTGCCATTGATGACGACAGAGCCAAACTCAAACGCCAGATAGAGCAGCTTGAAGAGAAAGCTAGAAAAGAAAAACAGCCCAGAAGGAAGTATGAAATATATTTGGAAATTATAAAATTGAAAGAATTTTTACAAAATTCGTAGTTTTTTTACAAAAATCGACAAAATATTTTGAATTGAATCAAATTTTGTATTATTTTTGCAAAAAATAAAATGTTAAAAATATGATTAGAGAATTTTGGGTCGAGAACTTCCTGTCAATTAAGGAACGGCAAACGTTGAACTTTGAAACCAAATCAAACGAAGACGAATGGGCATCGGTTGATTTTGGAGGAGGAAAACGCATAAATAAGCTTGCTATTTTTTATGGAGCAAACGCATCTGGAAAGTCTAACATTCTTAAGGCTCTTGTTAATGTGTTTGAAATATTGTTTTATCCATTTAATAATAAATCAGAAAAGGTAAATTCGAAACGACCTTTTGTATTATGTGCTGATAAACCAACCCAAATGCATATTTCATTCTATGCCAACCATATCCGTTATGATTATAAAGTCTCTTATACATCAGAACATATTATTCAGGAAGTTTTGGAATGGTTCCCTAACGGTTCAAAATCGCTTTTCTATGAAAGAAATTTCATATCTGAAGACTCACAGGCAGCCATTAAATTTGGTCAAAGCTTGGGATTGTCAGCCAAGACAAAAGACATTTTCCTTCAAAACACATTTAATAATCACTCTGTGTTATCCTGTTTCGGCAAAAAATCATTTGAGGCTGATGCCAAGCCAATTGCCAATTTGTATAATTGGATAGCTCGTTACATTCATCGACTGGATAATCCAGATTTCTCTCTTGATGATTTGCTTAAACAGGTGTTGGAGAATGAAAACACAAAAAGATTTTTCATTCAAATGTTAGGAAAAGCTGATTTTAACATTGTTGACTTTCATGCTCATACTGCAAACGAGAATGATGAACAAACCAAAATATTTTTTGACTGCAAAGCAGGAGATGCAATTTTTAGTCTAGGTTTGGACGAACAATCTCAGGGAACCAAGAAGTTTTTAAGCAACCTGTCAACGCTTTACTATGCGATTTCAAATCATCATATTTATTTCATTGACGAAATAGACTCTGAATTACATGATGATTTGCTACTATATTTCTTGAACGTTTTTTTGATGAATTCAAAAGAATCGCAATTGATATTTACAAGCCAGGAGACCTCTTTGCTGAATGAAGATTTATTGAACACCCATCGTGATTTTGTCTTTTTTGCCGAGAAAAACCGCGACGGTGCATATTCCGAATATACCCGTGCTGATGAATTTAGGCTTCACAAAAACCTTTCTTTATACAAATCGTATAGAAACGGCAGATTGGGAGCAATTCCACAATTAGGTTCACCTTTATTATATTTGAAGAATGATGAAAAAGATTAAGGATTCGATTATAGTAATTGGAGAATCAATTACGGAATACTATTATTTCAATTCGTTGAAAGATAAGTATAGGCAGCTTAATATCAAGCCTACATATCCAAAACATTCTACTGGACTGGATTATCTTGAACAGGAAATTGATAAAGCAGTAGATGCCGGCTATTCGTTGATTATCTGTGTCGTTGATATGGATAATAAAAAGAAAGGCAAGGAAAAACAAGAATATGAAAGTTTCAAACGGCGCATGGAAGGCGTTCAAACAATTAAGAAGTCCGATTTAAAATATGAGATTCGATTCATTGAGAATGAGCGTTGTTTGGAGGTGTTCTTCCTGTTTTATTTTGCCTATACTTCTCGCTGCTTCCAAAACCAGCCTGAATTAATAGAGCAGTTGAATAAGAACTGCTATTATGAAAAAACTGAAAAGTTTTTCAGGACACATCCGCTTCATCAGTATTTTGAGGGAACTGGCGGCGACTTCAAGAAGGCATTGCGCAATGCAGCCAAATCAATGAAAGAAAAAGAGGAAACAGGAAGAGATTATACATACTCTCAAATGGCAGAGCTGTTTGAGGCATTAGGAATTAAAGCAGAATAATAATACCAACAAAGTAAATGAACAAAACAAAGTCTAGAAATACAGTAATAATTACTATTTGCATTGCCTCGGCACTGATTTGCATAGCACTGACATTTTGGGGTAATTGGAAAAACAATGGTGTATTGACAACTGATGCTTTTATTGGTGTGATGGCAACATTTATTGGAATATGCGCAACTATCATTGTTGGTGTACAAATTGTCAATCACCTTGAAATACGAAATATACGAAAAAGCATAACAGCTATTGAAGAAGAAAGAAATAGTTTGAATTATGAGAAGGAAGCCTTCTCCGTAGAGATGTATAATACCCGATTAAGTATAGGCAATGCATTGGCTTTACTGGCTCTTACAGCTCAAAAGAATAATGATTTTAACATAGAATTCACTTCATGGGTACATTCCATTATCATTGATGATTGGAACTCAATGAAAGGTTCTGCCTTGTTAAATCGTTATAAAAGGTTAATTGAATTGTCTAATATCCTTGTTCCTGTTTCTGATAAAGTCTTTTTAGAAGAAGCATATAAAGCACTGTCAGTTATAGTGGTGCCAAAAGAAATAGAACATTACAATGAAATTATGTCATTGCATTATAAACTATTGACTGATATTAAAAAGAGTATCCAAACGACACCAAACAGTAACGATAATTAGTAACAAATATATATCTGATTATGGACTTAAAAGAATTCACGAAAGAGACTCTTGTACAAATTGTACACGGTGTTGAAGAAGCTAATAATGAATTATCGGAAAAACATGCACATGTTACATCTCATGCGATGAAGAATTCTGCTGGAGGGGTTTTGCTTGATGATAGATATACTAATGCGATTGAAGTTGAATTTGATGTCGCTGTAACTGCTACAGAAACAGATGGTACAAAAGGTGGTGGAGGAATTAGAGTCGCCCAGATATTATTTGGTGGAATAGAGGCAAGTAATAGCACAGAAAATCAATCTATAAGTCGGGTTAAATTTTCTATCCCATTGGTTTTGGAAAAATAGAAGATTATTTCGATACATTTATATAACACGAATTTTGTATACAACAAATAAAAGCATGAATAAACTCAACCTCCAAACAACTAACATTGTGGACGAAAACATAAAGAAGATAGCCGAACTCTTCCCCAACTGCCTCACCGAGCGCCTCGACGAGAACGGGAAGCCAGAAGTGGCGATTGACTTCGACCAGCTGCGGCAGGAGCTCTCGAAGGACATCGTGGAAGGCCCCGAGGAACGCTACCAGTTCACCTGGCCCGACAAGCGCAACGCCATCCGCCTTGCCAACGCGCCGACCACCGACACGCTGCGTCCCTGCCGCGAGGAAAGCGTCGATTTCGACAACACGCAGAACCTCTACATTGAGGGCGACAACCTGCAGGTGCTGAAACTGTTGCGCGAGAACTACCTCGGCAAGGTGAAGATGATTTACATTGACCCGCCTTACAACACGGGCAACGATTTTGTGTATAACGACGACTTCGCCCAAAGTGCCGGCGAGTATATCCATAACAGCGGGCAGGAGGACGAGGAAGGCAACCGCCTCGTGGCCAACACCGAGAGCAACGGCCGCTTCCACACCGACTGGCTCAACATGATTTACCCCCGCCTAAAAGTGGCAAAGGATTTGTTGAGCGAGGATGGGGTGATTTTTATTTCGATTGATGACAATGAGGTAGAGAATTTAAAGAAATTATGTAATGAAGTGTTTGGTGAACAAAACTTTGAGGGACATATTCATTGGAGAAGAAGACATAATCAACCGAATGATAAGACGAAAATGATAGGTATTGTAGCGGAGCATATAATTGTATATGCAAAAAACTCACAGTATTTAAAAAGTGTTGGCGTTGGTAAGTTGGATGTTACGGCCTCATTTTCGAATCCAGATAATGACCCTAAAGGACCATGGGCTAGTAAACCGTGGAAAGTTGGTTCGGATCAATCAGGTAGTGCATACAAAATAGTTACTCCAACAGGAAAAATTTTGGATGGAGAATGGATGGGAGAAGAAAAGACTTATTTACAACACCTTGAGGAAGGACGAATTTATTTTCCTAAAGGTGGTGATGGTTTCCCAAGAAAAAAGTATTATGAATTTGAACGAACAGAGGAAGGCCAGTGTGCTACAAACTGGTGGACTCATGAACAATTTGGTCATAATCAAGGTGCCAATGACTACGCCACATCTTTATTTGGTAAAAAGAATATTTTTAGCAACCCCAAGCCTGTGGAATTGATTAGAGGATTAATTAAAGTGGGAAATGTTAAATGTGAAGATGTAGTTCTTGATTTCTTTTCTGGTTCTGCAACGGTTGCAGATACAATCATGCAACTTAATGCCGAAGATGGAGGCAACCGCAAGTTCATCATGGTGCAACTGCCAGAAGCAACCGATGAGAAAAGCGAAGCATACAAGGCTGGCTATAAGGACATTTGCGAAATCGGCAAAGAACGTATCCGTCGAGCCGGCAAAAAAATCGTTGAAGAACAAAAGGCAAAGCAAGCGGATTTGTTCAGTGGCGAACAGAAACCGTTGGACATAGGTTTCCGTGTGCTCAAACTTGACAGTTCCAACATGCAGGATGTGTATTACTCGCCCGAGCAGTTCAACGAGAACCTGCTCTTCGAGGACAACATCAAGCACGACCGCACCGACGAGGATCTGCTTTTCCAAGCCATGATAGAGCTCGGCATCGAGCTTTCAGCCAAGATAGAGCAACGCGAAATCGCGGGCAAGACCGTCTGGAGCGTCGCCGACAACTACCTCATGGCCTGCTTCGATAAGGACGTGAACGAAACCACCATCACCGAAATCGCCCGCCAGCATCCCTACTACTTCGTCATGCGCGACAGCAGCCTCGCCACGGACAACGTAGCGGACAACTTTGAGCAGATTTGGGAGGAGTATAGTAAAGACACAATTAGAAAGATTTTCTAGTCATGGAGTATTTCTCAAATATTGAAAAAGGAGCATTGGTTAAGCTGTTTAACAGAGATGGCTATGTGTTGGACTTTTCAACATCGGATTTTGACGTCTTTACTATGAACAGCGTAGGCGTTGCTTTGTGCGAAAAGTATAAGTTATCCAAAGGGAGGTCATTAAACGCCTATATTTCAGAGGCAACGGAAAAGGAGTCAGCAAAACTTCTTATTGACTTGTTTGATTATTATGAATTAAATGGCTTCATGGATAAACCATTTGAGAAAGAGAACTACTATTCAGCATATCAACGGTGTAAACCAATTGTAGAACGAGTTCGTTCAATGTTGAACAATTCAATGATTCCGGTAGATAATCTCAAGACTGTATTTTCCAATGATTATATCTCATCTCAATTAGATATGATGCTTAATATGCAAGGGGAGAATCCGACAGAGGCAATTGGAAAAGCAAAAGAGCTCATAGAGAACTGTTGTAAAACGATTTTAGAAGATAAAGGAGTTGAAATTAATAACAAATGGGATGTTGGTAATTTAGTGGATGAAACAATGAAGTTGTTAGAAATCACTCCCAAGCATATTCCTGATACAGCAAAAGAAGCAAAAGCCATAAAAGCATTATTACAAGAGTTGAAGGGAATTGCATCTCAAATAGCGATTATTAGGAATGCTTATGGTAGCGGACATGGGAAAAGTGCATCATATAAAGGCTTGCAAGAGCGACATGCAAAACTAGCAATTGGAAGTAGTGTGACTTTAGTAAACTTCTTATGGGATTCGTTTGAAAGAAAAAGTAATTGATAAATGGTATATATTATGAAAACTAAACATTTAATAACAATTATTATGATTTTGGTTTGTCTGAATGTATTTGGACAGCAAAAGAATACTGTGCCCATGACGGTACAGTCTCAAAAGACTGAGGTTCAAGTTTTGGAGGAAACTATATTGCAGTTGCAAGCGGAAAACCAAGTTATGCAAAAGCAAATGGAAAGTATTGAAAAAGATGTGGAATTGTATCGTGCTGATTTGCGAGCGATAGCATCTGATTTAACAGGAAAGATGTCTCATTGGCTGACCGTTTTAAGCATTTTAATAGGCGCGATTGTTACGATATTAGGTGCAGGATTGGGGATTGTTGTGCCTTTGATATTGAACAATAAAAGTGAAAAAAGAATAAACGAAAAGATTGATGAGATAAAGCAAGAAGTGGCTTTTGCGAAAACATATAAAATGCAAGCAGAATCTTCTGAGGAAAAAGCCAATGAATATTCTATCACTGCTGAAGAAGCAACCAAAGAAATAGATAATATAATTAAAATCAATCAGCTGTATATTAAAGCATCAGCTGAAAAAGATAAAATAAAAGCAATTGGATATATTAATCAAGCTATCAAACTTGATCCTGATGACGCTTTTGCGTATTACTTCCGTGCTAGCATGAAAGATGACTTGGGAGACAAAGAAGGAGCTGTTGCCGATTACGACAAAGCTATATTGCTCAATCCAGATTATGCTGAAGCATATAATAATCGTGGCTTTACAAAGGAGGATTTGGGAAATAAGATGGGAGCTCTTGCTGACTATAACAAGGCTATTTTGATTAGGGATGATTATGAGGTTGCTTATAACAATCGTGGTTATTTAAAAAGCAGTCTAGGTGATATAAATGGAGCTTTTGAGGACTTCAATATAGCTATATCATTAAAGCCAGATTACCCAAATCCATATAATCATCGTGGTATGTTGAAATTAAAGATAGGAGATTTAGACGGAGCGATTGATGATATTAATAGGGCAATATTATTGGATCCAAACTATGCTGATGCATATTACAGCCGTGCACAGTATTATAGAAAACTTGCAGAAACGGAAGAAGACCCAACAAAGAAAGCAGAATTGATTGCTAAAGCTGAAGCTGATGAAGAAAAAGCTAAATCATTAGGAGACAAATAATGAAATTCAAATTCAAAATACAGCAATATCAGACCGATGCGGTGGAAAGCACGGTGAGCGTGTTCGCAGGGCAACCCTCGAAGACCAACGCGCAGTACCGCCGCGACTTGGGCAAGCAGAAACAGCAGCTGAAAGCTGAGTTTGAGGAGGAGTATGTGGGTTACCGCAATGCCGATGTGGAACTCAACACCAGTCAGTTGTTGGAAAACATCCACCATCAGCAAGTGCAGAACGATATCCCGCCGAGCAAGTCCTTAGCGGCCACCAACGGTCTCGGTGCATGTTCCTTGGATGTGGAGATGGAGACGGGCACGGGCAAAACCTACGTCTATATCAAGACCATGTTCGAGATGAACAAACGCTTCGGCTGGTCGAAGTTCATCGTGGTGGTGCCCAGCATCGCCATCCGTGAAGGTGTCTATAAGAGTTTCACCATGCTGGAAGAGCATTTCATGGAACTCTACGGCAAGAAAGCCCGTTATTTCATCTACAACAGCGCCAACCTCACCCAAATCGACTCGTTCAGCAGCGATGCCAGCATCAACGTGATGATTATCAACGTGCAGGCGTTCAACACCTCGTTCAAGGAAGGTGCGGCCAATAAGGAGGCGCGTATCATCTACTCCAAACGCGACGATTTCCAAAGCCGTCGTCCCATCGATGTGATTGCCGCCAACCGTCCTATCATCATCATGGACGAGCCGCAGAAGATGGAGGGCGAAGCCACGCAAAAGGCCTTGCGCAACTTCAAGCCGCTGTTTGTGCTCAACTATTCCGCCACCCACAAGACCTCGCACAACTGTATCTATGCGCTAGATGCCTACGATGCCTACAAACAACGCTTGGTGAAGAAAATCCAAGTGAAGGGCATCACGGTGCAGAACTTGTTGGGCACTCAGAGCTACATCTATTTCGACAGCATTATCCTTTCGAAGAACCATGCCCCCATAGTCAAGTTGGAAATCGAGGTGAAAGGCGCCGCTGCCACCCGCCGACAACTTTGCAAGTTCGAGCAAGGCGATTCGCTGTTTGCCATTTCGCAACTTCCTGCCTACAAGGATTTTGTCATCACGGAAATCAACCCACTGACGAATACTGTCTATTTCCAAAACGGCAAACAACTGCGTCAAGGCGAGGTGATGGGCGATGTCAGCGAAAAAGCCATCCAACTGATTCAGATTCGGGAAACCATCAAGTCGCATTTTGAGAAGGAGAGAGCCTTGTTCCAGCAAGGCATCAAGACCCTTTCGCTGTTCTTCATCGACGAGGTGGCCAACTACAAAAGCTATGATACGGACGGAAACGAAGTGCAAGGTCCGCTGTGGAAGATGTTTGAGGACGAATACAACCGTTATCTGAACGAGAACTTGACTCTGTTTGAGGACGATTATCAGAGATACCTGCGTCGTTTCGCCGCCGCGCAAGTACACAACGGCTATTTTTCCATCGACAAGAAAGGCCATTCAATTGATAGTGAGGTAAAACGCGGCAAGGATACATCAGATGACATCTCTGCTTACGACCTGATTCTGAAGAACAAGGAACGCCTGTTGAGTTTCGACGAACCGACACGATTCATATTCTCCCACTCCGCCTTGCGCGAAGGTTGGGACAACCCCAACGTGTTCCAAATCTGCACGTTGCGCCACGCCAACTCCAGCACTGCCAAACGACAGGAAGTGGGTCGTGGTTTACGCATCTGCGTTGATAACGACGGCAACCGCATGGACAAGGAACGCTTGGGTGATGCCGTACACGATACCAACAAACTGACCGTCATCGCCAACGAGAACTACAGTTCTTTCGTTGATGCTTTGCAGAAAGAGACCAAAGACACCCTTCGTGAACGTCCGACACAAGCTACGGTCGATTACTTCAAGGGCGTTACGGTCAAAGTGGGTGATGAGAAACACACCATCTCGGAGCAGGAGGCTGCCAGCATCGTCACTTATCTCTATGAGAATGACTATATAGATGAGAAGGGCAACATCCTGCAAGACTATCACACTGATATGGATAAGGGTAATTTAGCCCCGATGAGCAAGAAGTTGCAGCCCATCGAAGAGCAGGTGCATAAACTCATCCAGAGCATCTTTGATCCCGCCGCTTTGGAAGACATGGTGGAAGATGCCAACGGCAAGGCAGAAGTGGTGAACGAGCGTTTGAACGACAATGCCGAGAAGAAGGAATTCAAAGCCTTGTGGAACGAAATCAACCACCGCTATGTCTATACGGTGCATTACGACAGCGAAGAACTGATTCAGAAAGCCATTGCCGCCATCAACAGCGAGTTGAGTGTCACGCAGTTGAAGTATGTAGTGACCACAGGCACGCAAGGCACTGACGACTTGGACTTCACTGGCGAACAGAGCACTCGGACAAAGGAGATGCGTGATGTGTCAACCAGCAATGTGCCTTACGATTTGGTGGGCGACATCGCCAAAGCAGCCACGCTAACCCGCCGCACGGTCACCCGCATTTTGAAAGGGATTCAGCGGTCGAAGCTGTACATGTTCAAGAACAATCCCGAAGAGTTCATCCGCAAGGTAAGCCATATCATCCGCGAGCAGAAAGCCACGATGATTGTTGAGCATATCAGCTATAATCGAACAGAAAACCATTACGATTCTGATATCTTTACCAAGGAAAAGAGTCGCCAGACTGTTGATAAGGCATATTCTTCAAAGAAACATATTCTTGATTACGTATTTGCTGATAGCCAAGGCGAGCGTACTTTTGCTGAGGATTTAGATAAGGCAGAGGAAGTATGTGTCTATGCCAAGTTGCCGAGGTCGTTCCAGATTCCTACGCCAGTTGGTAATTATGCACCTGATTGGGCTATTGCTTTTAACGATAACATGGGAATAAAACATGTTTTCTTTATAGCTGAAACAAAGGGAAGCATGGATTCTATGCAGTTGAAAGGCGTGGAGTTGGCGAAAATCGAATGTGCCAAAAAGCTGTTCAATAATCTCTCAACCTCAAATGTCCGCTATCATGAGGTGAATAGCTACCACATGATGTTGGATGTTATGAAATCAATAGATTAAATACTATTAGGAAATCTAATGATGTTATTGAAGGTTATAGAGATGATATTATTGCCGTGAAAGATACAGCAGCTACATATAGTGCTGTTCGAATAGAGGCTATAGTGTGAGTTTATAGTAGTTTAATAGTTTAAAGGGGGTGATTATGTTACCAGCAAACGCTAAAATCGTAAAATGTCCGTTTTGCGGCGAGCAAAAAGAGCTGCTGAACCTCGCGTCGGGCAATACTTGCGGAGCCAGACATTGGTCCGACCAGAAAATGATTGCCCCGATGCTGCCTCAGGTTTCCCCGGTGCAGAAATGCCCTGCATGTGGAAAGTATTATCTGGAATATAACCAGACTTACGAGGAAGGCGACGGCTGGTCGTCGGAACGCGGCGAGCTCTCATATCAGCAATGGAAAGAGGCCTACGCGCAGCTTCAGTCGGATAAAAGCATCACAAAAAATGATTTGCAGATTGTCAGACATCAGCTGATTCAGGCTTTTAATGATGATTATTATCGATACGATGCCGATGAAGCGCCTGCTGAAGAAGAGACCTATTTCGTGAATGTTATCCATGAATATATCGACGCCTGCTCATGGAATAAAAAGAACCTCTTGTTTAAGGCCGAGCTTTATCGTGAAGCGGGCGAGATGAGCAAATGCGCCGAAGTGCTGTCGAAAATATCCCTTGAGAAGCTTCAAGACTATGAAGCGAAGATTTACAAGGAGATAGAATCACGTATGAAAAACGGTGATAAAAAGGTTTTCAGAATAAACTGAATGAATAATGTAAGTGAGCGTATCGCCCAAACGACGGCTTCTACTCAAGCTTATCGATATTCGAGTCGTCCTCAACCCTCAGATTGTCGATGATGAACTTTTGACGTTGGTCGGTGTTCTTTCCCATGTAGTATTTCAAAAGCTCAGGAATCGTCATGTCGTGGCGCAGGATGATAGGCTCCAGGCGCATGTTCGGACCGATGAAATAGCTGAACTCGTCGGGCGAGATCTCACCGAGACCTTTGAATCGGGTGATTTCGGGATGAGCGCCGAGCGACTTGATGGCGTCGACACGCTCCTCGTCGGTGTAGCAATATCTCGTCTCTTTCTTGTTTCTCACACGGAACAACGGTGTCTGTAATATATACAGGTGTCCGCCGCGCACCACGTCGGGGTAGAACTGCAGGAAGAACGTGAGCATCAGCAGGCGGATGTGCATGCCGTCGACATCAGCATCGGTGGCGATGACGATGTTGTTATATCTCAGATTCTCAATCGATTCGTCGATATTTAAAGCAGCCTGCAAGAGGTTGAACTCCTCGTTTTCGTAAACGATTTTCTTTGTCAGGCCGTAGCAGTTGAGTGGTTTTCCACGGAGGCTGAACACTGCCTGTGTCTGAGCGTCGCGGCTCTTGGTGATGCTGCCCGATGCTGAGTCACCCTCGGTGATGAACAGCGTCGACTCAAGACGTTTCTCCTGGTTGGTGTTGTAATGTATGCGGCAGTCGCGGAGCTTGCGGTTGTTGAGGCTTACTTTCTTGGCGCTTTCACGGGCGAGTTTCTTGATGTTCGCCATGCCTTTGCGCTCTTTCTCGTTCTGGATGATCTTGCGCATCAGGTTTTCCGCCACGTCGCTGTTCATGTGCAGGAACTTGTCGAAATGGCGTTTGATGATGTCGGTGATGTAAGCCCTGATGGTCGTCTCGCTCTCTTTGTCCATGTAATTCGACGAGAACTTGGTCTTTGTCTGACCCTCAAACTCGGGCTCGTCGACTTTTATCGACAATGATGCGATGAACGCGCTGCGGATGTCGGATGTCTCGTATTCTTTGTTGTAGAACTCCCTGATAGTCTTGGCAATAGCCTCGCGGAACACGTTGAGATGCGTGCCGCCGAGAGGGTTGTACTGTCCGTTGGCAAACGGGAAATACTCCTCGTTCGACGTGACGTTGGAATGCGTGAAGGCGCACTCGAAGTCGCCTTCTTTGATGTGTATGATAGGGTAGGCGCAGGTCTCAAGCTTGCCGATTTTACGGTTTAGCAGGTCGAGGAGACCGTTCTTTGCCTGATATTTCTGTCCGTTGAGAATCAATGACAAGCCGCTGTTGAGGAATGCGTAGTTCCAAATCATCTCGTCGACGTATTCCATAAGGAAATGATAGTTTCCGAACAACTCTGCGTCGGGCACGAATGTAATCTCGGTGCCGTTTTTCTGGTCTGTAGGGATGATGTCGGATTCAGAAAGCAGCTCGCCTTTCGCGAACTCTACTATTTTCGTCATGCCGTCGCGGAATGCCTGCGCGCGGAAATATGATGATGCTGCGTTGGTGGCTTTTGCGCCCACGCCGTTCAATCCCACGGCTTTCTTGAACGCGCCGGTGTTGTACTTGCCGCCGGTGTTCATCTGTCCCATGCAGTCTTTGAGAGAGGCGAGAGGGATACCGCGTCCGTAGTCACGCACGCGTACCTTGCCGTCGTTGATGTCGATTTCGATGGTCTTTCCTGCACCCATGTTGAACTCGTCAATGCTGTTGTCGACAATCTCCTTGAGCAGGATGTAGATGCCGTCGTCGTGAGCCGAGCCGTCGCCTGCCTTGCCGATGTACATGCCAAGACGCTTGCGGATATGCTCGTTCCACGAAAGATGCTGGATGGCATCATCAGTGTAATCGACCGGATTTACATTTGTGGTAAAGTCTAACTCGTTGTCTTCCAATACGTTATCGTCAATAATTTCTTCCGCCATGTTCTCAAAATTTTCTAATTTGCAAAGATACTAAAAAGTTTATTAAGTTTATAACTTTTTTAAAAAATATACCAGCTATTAGCCGTTAGCCATTAGCCGTTAGTTTTTTTTGGCTAATAGCTAATGGCTAGTTGCTAATGGCTAAAATTTTGTATTTTTGCACGTTTTTTTGAGGAAATAATTTTAATGCAACAGTCAATAACTTCAAATAAAAAGATTTTCGGCACTATCTGCGGCATTCTTGCGGCGGTGTTCTACGGCACCAATCCTCTTGGCGCGCTGAAGCTTTACGAGCAGGGCATGAACACCAACTCGGTGCTTTTCAGCCGCTTCAGCTTGGCATGGATTATCATCTCTATCATATTGATTATCAGGAAAGAAAGCCTGAAAGTGACAAAAAAAGAGTTCGGCACTCTAACTGCTCTCGGACTGCTTTTCACGGCTTCTTCAATGACGCTTTATTTCAGCTTCAAATACATCGCGGCAGGCGTGGCTTCGACGCTTCTGTTCACTTATCCAATCATGACGGCGGTGATAATGGGCTTGTTTTTCAAGGAGAAAGCCGGTTTTAAGACGGTTTTGGCAATCATATTGTCGCTCGTTGGCGTGCTTTTGCTTTATTGGAGCGATGCCGGCGGCGCTTTAAACACTCTCGGCGTGATTCTGGTGCTCGTTTCGGCTCTCACTTACGCCATCTACATCATAGTGGTGAACCGTTGTCCGCTTGAGATGTCGTCGTTTAAGATAAACTTCTACGTGGTGCTGTACTGCGCCATCGGGATGGCGGTGTTTGCTTGGCTTACCGGACAGCCTCTGCGCCTTCCTCACAACGCCGTGAGCTGGTTTTATTCTGTGTGGCTCGCCGTCGTTCCAGCCACATTGTCGCTCGTTTTGATGGTCTACGCCTCGAAATATGTCGGAGCAACCCCGACAGCAATCCTCGGCGCTCTCGAGCCTCTGACAGCCGTTATAATCGGCATCTTTGTCTTCAACGAGCCATTCGGCATACGCCTCGCAATAGGTATCGTATTGATTCTCAGTGCTGTGATGATCACTGCTTATCAGCCGAAGAGAAAAAATTAAACTTCTTCCACAATATGCAAACATCAGTCTGGGTAAATGCTATCGCATTCACCGCAAGGCCTGATTTTTTGCATATTGTTTCAGACTGCCTGTATATTTAAAGACCATATAAAAATTAGGCCTTAGAAGGGTAAGACTTCGAGACTGATTTTTATATGGTTTTTAATAATCGTTCAATTATTTTATAATCAATGATTTTACTTCAGCAAATAACATCTTCACGTTTTCTTTAGTGACAAGCAATTCCTTTGCGGAAATTTTGTTGATTTTCTTGAAGACTATCCACTGGTAAAGTATTGTGGCAAAATGAGTTATAGAGGCTGAGATACCTGCGCCGACCATTCCGAACGGCGGAATCAAGAGGTAAAGCGAAGGGATTGTGACCGCCAGGCCGACCAAGGCACCGTAAAGGTTGTGCTTGGGATTGTTGACGCCAGAAAAATAATGGCAAAAGACCAGGTTTGCGGCCATGAAGACGACGCCAGGCGACAAAGCTATCATCACCACTCGCATCTCGGCAAAATTGGCTGTAAAGAGCCAGGAATAAACGCTGGTTGGGATGATGCAGACTATAAAGAGGCAGATTGTGGTCAAAACTACGGCGGTCTTCAGCAGCTGTGTGGTGATTTTTGCAGCTAACTCGTTGTCAGTCAGGTTGCTAATCTTTGAAAACTGCACCATGGCGATGCTCTGTCCGATCATCTTCGGGGCTTCAGATACCTGGGTGGCGGCGTTGTAAACTCCAACCTTGGCATCACCCCAGAATCCTTTGATAATAAATAAGCTGAGGCGGCGGTTAAGCGTCGAGACAAGGGTAGAAAGCTGGATGATGGTGCCGAATTTGAACATCTCCCTGATGGTCTCGCGCATGGAATCGTTGCCTTTTTCCTTCAGGTAAGGCCAGATCTGGGTCAGACCGCAGAGATAACCGATGGTATAACCGGTGAGAAGCGAGAAAACGAAAGCATCGGCGTTTCGGATGTCAAGCACGAAGATGTAGAACAGCATTGAGCACATCTGCGTCATGAACTGTATGATAAACAATTTGTTTTTCGCCCCGATGCGCTCCTTGCCAAGCAGGGTGGTGAGGTTGAAGTTGTGCAGACTGTAGATAAAAACCAGCAGTAGCACGATCACTTGATAGCCTTCGGGAATGAATTCAGCGCCTTTGCCAAGGAATTTTGTGAAATAATGTGAAATATTATCAGGGATAAACGAAAAAATATAGATTAGCAGCGCATAAAACGCCACTATCAGAACACTCCAAATGTACGAAATCTTGAATAAGGTCCGGTATGATTTCCTTGGGGTGAAGTAAATGAGTCCGCTACCTGCCAGAAACTCCACTCCGATAAGCATAATCGACACATCGAGCAGCACTATGCCGCCGATTCCCCACGCCTCCGCACCGAGATAATGCGTGCCAAACCACAACGTCACGAAGTTGCAGATGGCGTTGAGTGCCTGAGTGCCGAATGTGCCGAAAATCTTCTTAATCATGGTGCTTTTGCCTCCATTGTTGTATAAATCCTTTCCAAGTGAACGTGAACCGTTTGGCATCGAACACTGTGATTCCGCCATCGCTGTTGATGGTGTGGATGCCTTTGTCATACGGCGTGTTATTGAAAGGTTTTATGTCTTTTATCGCTTCTTCAATATATTGATATTCATTAAGTTGAATAATCTTATTTAAAGTAATACTTTCACCATAGTGACGGGTGCTGTTTTGTGCCGGACGTATCAATTCTCCGTCGATATTTTGCATCTTTCCGGCCATTCGCGAGTTGCTGCAATCGACCTTCACAGGGTTGTTGTAATGCGGTCGGTACGGCCCTCGCAAATCGTCAGCGACAAATATAAATAGGTGAGTGTGTGGGTGGGTTTGCGGTGTCGTGAACAGATAAAATCTGTCATTGTGAATGAATAATGTCGTGTCAACAAATTTACCTTCTAACAAATCACAATCGAACGTCAATCTATCGTTATCAAATCGATATAAAGAGATTTTGTTCGTTTTATTTGCCTCCGGGATGCAATATATTTGTCCTTGATAATCAAATACATAAGGGTAGGAGCGGTGCTCCGGAAATCTTGCTATTTTGTGATACACCTCGAAATTCTCCGATTTTTTCGCCATCGCGAGGTCGGCCTTGCCGTTTTTGTTTGAAAACCATTCAAAAAACAGATAGGTGTCGTTGTCGTTTGAAATGACAAACGGATCGGCAAAATAATCGGATTTCGGCGGTTTCAACCAATGGATTTCATTGGAATTTGTGTTGAAATAATACCCCACATTCCAATCTTCCTGTTTGAACAAATAATTCCAGTGGAAAACGACCTTGCGCCAGATGCACAGCCAGAAATATTTCAACATCTTGCAATTCTTCGGCGGATGCATTATCGGAGCCTTCGACTGTGACAGTTCCGGCTCAAGTTTTCCGTTGACAATCAGGTCTTTACACACTTGCAATGGCAAGAACGCCGATTCCGTCAACAAACGGTTGAGATGGAATTTATATGAATGTAAAACCGTGTCGAACTGTATCCTTTTGAGAATAAGCCCTTTGTCCAACTCATCGGTGAGCTGCTGCAAAATCACGCCATTTGCCGGAATCTTTCGCATGAACTCCCAAAATCCGGGAGGTCCGCCACGCACAACACGTTCATCGTCATGATGATACGACCAGATTCCAAATTTTGCGCTCGTCAAAACATCGCCACGGATGATGTCGAAGCCGAAACGCAGGATGAAATCGAGGTCGTAGGAACGGATTTGTTCAACGTCTTCGGATTTGAAATACGTGGAAATGCCTTTTTTCTGTGGAATTACCGTCATGGATGCAGGAGATTTCTCCACTTCGCTTCGTTCCGGTAGAATTGACGTTGACTTTTTTGCCTCAGGTTTGAAAAAATATCTATGCCAAACCCTGAACAGAACCTGTCGGTAAGGATAATGCAAGACCTTGTCGGAAAACGATTTGTATGGTTTCGATTCGTCGCCGTTCTTGATAATCAACGACAATTCTATACCGTTGTTTATCAACAGCTTAACGGTGTCAAACTGCCATTGCTCGACGGTGTCGCCATCGACCATAATGCCAAACCGAATCTTTCTGTTCAAATCCATTGTACTAAATAAAGCGCAAAATTAACGAAATTATTTTATAAAATAAAAAATCATGGCAATAATATTTTGCGTATCTTTGCAGTTTGAACAAAAGTAATGAAGCTTTCGGTCGTCATAGTAAACTATAACGTTGAGCATTTTCTCGAACAGTGCTTGTATTCGGTGCGTCGCGCGATGCAAGGCATTGAAGGTGAGGTGTTTGTGGTCGACAACAACTCCGTCGACGGCTCTCTGAAGATGCTCGCGGCGAAGTTCCCGGAGGTGAAAGTCATCGCAAATAAAGACAACGTAGGCTTTGCGAAAGCTAACAATCAGGCGATAAGGATATCGGAAGGGGAGTATGTGCTGCTTCTGAACCCCGACACTGTAGTCGAGGACGACACTTTCAGCAAGTGCATCGCTTTCATGGACTCGCATCCCGACGCTGGCGGACTCGGCGTGAAGATGGTCGACGGCAAAGGACAGTTCCTGCCTGAATCGAAACGCGGACTTCCGACACCGATGACGGCTTTCTATAAGATTTTCGGGCTTTCAAAGCTGTTCCCGCACTCGAAACGATTCTCGAAATATCATCTCGGATATCTCCCTGAGAATGAAGTCAATTCTGTGGATATTCTTGCAGGCGCCTACATGCTCATGCGTCGCGAAACCCTTGACAAATGCGGACTTCTCGACGAGACGTTCTTCATGTACGGCGAGGATATCGACCTCTCGTACCGCATCACCTTGGCGGGATACAAAAACTACTATTTCCCGGAGACACGCATCATACATTACAAAGGCGAGAGCACCAAGAAAACCAGCGTGAACTACGTGCTGGTGTTTTACAAGGCGATGGAGATTTTCGCAAAGAAACATTTTGGTAAAAATCGCGCCAGGACGTTCTCGTTTTTCATCAATTTCGCCATATATTTCAGGGCTTTCCTCGCGTTGATGTCGCAGTTCTTAGGCAAGGTTTACATGCCGCTCATCGACGTTACGTTGGGTTATGCAGGTCTCGCAACCGTCAGCTATTTCTGGGGACATTTCATGATTTACAATGGTGCCGGCTCATATCCGATAACGCCGCTGTTCTCGATAATACTGCCGGTATACATCCTGATTTGGCTCACTACGGCGTATTTCACCGGCGGTTACGACAAACCTTACCGCATCTCGCCGGCAACAGGAGGCATCCTGATTGGCAGCGTGCTAATCCTCATGCTATACGCTTTGTTGCCGACAAGCCTGCGTTTTTCGAGGGCTTTGATACTCTTCGGAACGCTTTGGATGGCACTTCAAATGACTTCAAGTAGAACTTTAGGTTACTTACTTAAACTCGCTGATTTTCAATATGGTAGAAATGCGAAAAAACGCTTCTTGGTTATTGGAAATTCTGACGAGACGCAACGTGTCGAACAGCTTCTGAAGAGCACTTCCATCAAGCCGGATTTCATCGGATTGGTGGCTCCGAATAACAGCTTTGAGGTGCCTGAAAACTACCTCGGAAACCTCACCCAGGTGCCTGACATCATCGGAATTTACAAGATCACTGAGATAATTTTCTGCTCGAAAGACATCACGCATCAGGAAATCATCGATAAAATGGTGGAGTGGCATGCTAACGACCTCGATTACAAGATTGCGCCGGTCGACACATTGTCAATAATCGGAAGCAACTCAATCAACACTCGTGGCGACCTCTATACCGTTGATATTAAGACGATTAACACAGTCCCGAACAAACGAAAGAAACGTCTTTTCGACTTCTCAGTATCGTTTTTCGGCATCGTTTTCTGGATTTTTATGGCTTGGTTCATCAGAAAACCTGTGAAATTCCTCGTCGACTGCCTCAGAGTGTTGTTCGGAAAATATTCATGGGTAGGGTATTGTCCGACTGAAACCGTTGACGGTCAGCGACTTCCTGAGATTAAACCGGGCATATACAATCCTTCATCCATTGTCGCCAATGAACTCGACGACGAGGCGCGTAACCGTTTGAATGTTATGTACGCCAGAGATTATACCGTTCTTAAAGACATAAATATCTTGACAAGAATGTTACTGAAACGATAATTTTTGTATTTTTGCAAACTCAAATTTTTTATTAAAAAAGATTATGTTAAACAGAAGGTTTTTGAGAATCAAGGTGTTACAAGCCCTCTATGCTTATATAGAGTCGGGCGAGAGCAACATCAACAACGGAGTTAAGAATCTGCTTGAGAGCATCGACAAACTGTACGAGCTTTTTATCTGGCAGCTGTCGTTTCTCGTTGAAACAAAACGCTATGCGGAGAATAAGATTACCGAAAACAAGCATAAATACATCCCTACATACGAGGATTTGCACCCGAATCTGAAATATGTCAACAACCGTCTGCTTAACTTGATTGAGGATAACGTCGATTTCAAGAAACAGGAGGCTGCGCTGAAGATTAACTGGGCCGACGACCATCAGGATGTGGTGAAAAAGTACTATGTCATGATGAAAGATACCCCGGAATACAAGAAATATATGGCTGCCAAGACCGACAGCTTCGCCGAAGACCGTAAGTTCATCGTCACGATGATTACCAATTATTTCGCCGACCTCGACGTGCTTCAGGATTTCTACGAAGACAAGAGCATTTATTTCTGCGACGACTATCATCTGGTTAGCTCAATGCTCATCGAGTTTATCAGCAAGATGAAGAACTTCGACGTCAACTCTAAGCTGCCTTCGATTTACAAGGAAGACACCGCCGAGAAGAATGCCGATGAGAAATTTATCCAGGATTTGTTCCGCGAGACGATGAACCATTATGAGGAATTCGGTCAACTCATCGCCGACAACACCAACAACTGGGAGAAAGAGCGTATCTGCCTGATGGACATGATAATCCTGAAGATGGCTCTTGCCGAATTTGTGTGCTTCCCCTTCATCCCGGTGAAGGTCTCGATGAACGAATATATTGAGATTTCCAAGTATTTCAGCACGCCTAAGAGCAAGATTTTCGTGAACGGAATCCTCGACAAATTGGCTAAGAAACTCACCGAAGCCGGAAAAATCAAGAAAAATGGCATCGGATTGCTCGACAATAAAATATTCTGACGTTACAAACGTTATTGATTATAAAATGAAGAAACTATACTTGCTCATATCGTTAATTTTGACGCTGTTTGTTGTTGATATTCAAGGACAAACGACGAATGGAGCATATAGTTTTCTTGATATGACGAGTTCGGCGAGGGTGGCTGCATTGGGTAACACCGACTTGTCTATTTACGATTCGGATATTCAGCTTGGACTTTACAATCCTTCCCTGATTAACAAGGACATGCATAACGACATTGTGCTGTCGTATGTCAATTATTATGCCGATATCAGTCACGCTATGGTTCAATACGGCCATGATTTCGGGCGTTTCGGCACTTTTACGGGTTCGGTGATGTATCACAGCTACGGCAAGATGAAATATGCCGACGAATACGGTAATGCCGACGGCGGCACGTTCACTCCGGGTGATTACAACATCATGATTGGTTGGGGACGACAGCTCAATCCGCATTGGACCATAGGCGCAAATGTGAAGTTCGCAGGCATACAGTATGAAAGCTACAAGACATTCGCTTTGGCTGTCGATGTCGCTACGAGTTACAGGACAACAAGCGGATGGATGCTCTCAGCGACAGCGAGAAACATAGGCTACGAGCTGTATTCCAACTTTGAAGGCGACAGAAACAAGCTCCCGTTCAGGCTTTCGGCAGGCGTGTCGAAACGTCTTGACCATGTGCCGTTCCTCTTCAGCATAGTGTATGAAAACATCCAGAAATGGGATTTGTCATACGACGACCCGTTGGATCTTGAAGGTAATTACGACCCGATTTCAGGCACATATAAAGAAAAATCTGACGCTTCTCAGTTCGCTGAAAATCTGATGCGCCATATCGTAATCGGCGGTGAGCTTTACATCGGGAAATTCTTGGTTTTGAGGGCTTCGTACAACTACGGTATGAGGCAGAACATGAAAACGCCTACAGCCAAGGGTTTGTGCGGCTTCGCTTATGGCGTCGGACTCAATGTATGGCATCTTAAAATCAATTATTCACGCTCGGAAATGCATATCTACGGATCACCAAATTATATCACCATTTCAGCGAATTTGGATCGCTTCGTGAAAAAGAGCAAGTAAATGTTTCTTAAAGAGTTAAAGTTGACGAATTTCAAGAACTGTGAGTCGGCCGACCTGCAGTTTTCTGAGAAAATCAACTGCTTCGTGGGGTTAAACGGAGCAGGCAAGACCAATATTCTCGATGCCATTTACTATCTCGCTTTCTGCAAAAGTTATTTCACGACCACCGACAAGCAGAATATACGTCACGGCACGGATTTCTTCGCCGTTCACGGAGATTTCGTGACCGACAACGATGAGACGGAGACCATTTCGTGCGTGCAGAAGGATGCGGCGAAAAAGTCGTTCAAATGCAATAAAAAGGAATACGAGCGTCTGGCTGACCACATCGGAAAGATTCCGTTGGTGATGATTTCGCCTTACGACCGCGATTTGATTAACGACGGCAGCGAGTTGCGACGCAAGTTCATCGACGGTGTCATCTCGCAGTTCGATTCTGTGTATCTCGGCGATTTGCTGCAATACAACAAGGTTTTGTCGCAGCGCAACACCCAGCTGAAACAGTTTTGGGAGAACCGTTATTTTGACGCCAGTCTCTTGTCACTCTGGGACGAGCAGCTGATTCGTTACGCCACGCCGATTTACGAGAAAAGAAAGGCTTTTCTGAATGATTTCATGCCGATTTTCCAGAAATATTACGACATTGTTTCGGGCACTTCAGAAAAAGTCGATATCGTTTACGAAAGCGCATTGCACGAGAAGACTATGGAAGTCCTGCTTCAGGAGAGTCAGGAGAAAGACAGATATTCGTCATATACCAACGTCGGTATTCATAAAGACGATTTGAGTTTTTTGATTGATAATCATCAAGTTAAGAGATTCGGCTCGCAGGGACAGCAGAAGTCGTTTGTGGTCGCCATCAAGCTTGCGCAGTTCGATTTCAACTATCAGAAGATAGGCTTCAAGCCGATTTTGCTTTTGGATGACATTTTCGACAAGTTGGACGACAATAGGGTGGCGCAGTTGGTGAAATTGGTCGGCAACGATTATTTCGGACAGGTGTTTATCACTGATACTCAACGACAAAGGATTCAATATCTTTTGGATAATATTGATGGCAATCATAAGATTTTTGAAGTTAAACACGGGGAGGTGAAGAGCGATGAGTGACCCGAATCTGACTACATTAGGCGAGATGATAAAGGCGTTTTATCATGATAATCAAAGAGATAGCGCACTGGATGAGCAGATTATCCTTGACTCATGGAAAGAGGTGGTCGGTGATTTCATTGCGGCGCACACTTTGCATACAAGTGTCAAAAACGGCGTATTTTACGTAAAAGTTGATGCCGATTCTTTGAAAAATGAGCTACTTTATGCCAAATCTATGCTGTTGAAAAGCTTGAATTCAAAGGTTGAGAAGGAAATTTTGAAAGATTTTGTTATTATATAAAAAATATTTTGTATCTTTGCGCCGATTTTTGTTTTTTTAAGTAACTAGTAAAAATTTCGTTATATGATTAACTCACAAGACATTAAGATCGGAAGCTGCATCAGAATGGATGGTAAACTTTATTTTTGCGTTGATTTCCAGCATGTGAAACCGGGTAAAGGTAACACTATCATGCGTATTAAACTGAAGAGCGTAGTTGACGGCCGTACATTGGAACGCCGTTTCGATATCGGTGAAAAACTTGAAGACGTTCGCGTTGAACATCGTCAGTATCAATATCTTTACAAAGAAGGTGAAGACTACATTTTCATGAATCAGGAAGACTACGAGCAGATCCCTCTTATGAAAGATCTTATCACAGGTGTTGATTTCCTTAAGGAAAGTGACGTTTGCGATGTTATCTTCGATACATCAACAGATACAGTGTTGTTCGCTGAATTGCCGGTGAAGACTGTTCTTGAGGTGACATATACTGAGCCAGGCGAGAAGGGTAACACAGCAACCAACGCCATGAAAGAGGCTATAGTTGAGACAGGTGCAAAGGTAAGAGTTCCTTTGTTCATAAACACAGGCGATAAAATTAGAGTTGACACACGTACCGGTGAGTACGCAGAAAGAGTAAGAGAATAATATGAGAATAGAACCAGCAACGACAGTAAAGTGCATCGCTGATTTCATTGGCGCGACCAAGATTATCGGCGACCAGAACCAGACCATCACGGGACTCAATGAGCTTCATGAGGTAGAGGCTGGTGACATCACTTTCGTCGATCATCCTAAATACTATCAGAGAGTGCTGGATTCTGCCGCGACAGTCATCATCATCAATACCGATAATGTAGAATGCCCAGCAGGAAAGACACTCATTGTCCACAGTTGTCCGTTTGACGCGTTCAACAAGGTCATCTTGTCGTATCGCAGATTTGAGCCTGCAACAGCCATGGTCAGTCCTAAAGCTGAGATAGGTGAGGGCACAGTCATTCAGCCGGGTGCATTTGTGGCAGAACACGTTAAAATAGGTAAGAATTGCATAATTCATGCCAACGTGACCATCAACAACCACACTGTCATTGGTGACAACGTCATCATCAACAGCGGTACAGTCATCGCGGCCGACGCTTGCTATTTCCAGCATCGCGGTCCTGACCGTCAGGTGAAGTTCGAGTCATGCGGTCGTGTCGTCATCGAGGATGACGTCGAAATCGGTGCATTGTGTGCCATCGACATCGGAGTCACCAGCGACACCATCATCGGCAAGGGCACCAAGACAGATAATCACGTCCAGGTCGGCCACGACGCCAAGATCGGTAAGAACTGCTTCCTCGGAGCACATTGCGCTATCGGCGGTGTGTCGAGAGTGATGGACAACGTATCTATCTGGTCGATGTCGGCGGTAAACAAAGACCTCGTCATCGCTGAAGGCACCACGATTTTGGCATACACAGCTGTCGACAAAGACACTGAGCCTGGTGTCACATATTTCGGAATGCCTGGCATTGAGGCAAAGAAGAAATGGAGAGAGATGGCATGCGTGAGAATGCTGCCGGATATTATCAGCAAACTCAAGTAATTAAAAAAAAAGCTCAGCGTTCGCTGAGCTTTTTTTATTGATTAGTATTTCATCATTTCGATGAGGTCGACCATTCTGTTTGAATAGCCCCATTCGTTATCGTACCACGACATTATTTTCACCATCTTACCCATCACCATGGTGCTCTTTGCATCGAAGATAGATGAGTGAGGGTTGTGGATGATGTCGACGCTTACGATTTCGTCTTCAGTATATTCGAGGACGCCTTTCATCGGGCCTTCAGCGGCTTCCTTCATGGCTGCGTTGATTTGCTCTTTTGTGGCTTCTGTCTTGAGTGTGCACACGAGGTCGACCAATGAACCCGTCGGGGTTGGGACGCGCACTGCGATGCCGTCGAGTTTGCCGTTGAGTTCAGGGATTACGATACCTACAGCTTTGGCGGCGCCGGTTGTTGTCGGGATCTGTGACAAAGCAGCCGAACGTGCGCGACGGAGGTCGCTATGTGGACCGTCCAAAATAACCTGGTCGTTGGTGTAGCTGTGGATTGTTGTGATGTAACCCTGCTCGATGCCGAAACGGTCGTTCAAGACTTTGGCGACAGGTGCGAGGCAGTTTGTGGTGCATGAAGCGTTGCTGACGCACTCGATTTCATCGGTGAGGTCGTTGTTGTTGACGCCAACCACGATAGTTGCGTCGATGGTGTCTTTAGCAGGAGCTGAGAGGATGACTTTCTTTGCGCCGTTCTTGAGGTGGTCGCCATAGCCGCCCTTGCTGCTTTCCTTTGCGCGGAAGATACCTGTCGACTCGACTACGACGTCAGGAGTCTTGCTCCATTTGATGTTGATAGGAGCGCGTTCTGCTGTGACAGGGATGCGTACTCCGTTGACGATCAATGCTGTCTCATCATATTCCACTGTGCCGGGGAACTTGCCCTGTGTTGAGTCGTATTTCAGAAGATGAGCCAAGACCTTGGTGCTTGTGAGGTCGTTGACGCCCACGATTTCGAGGTTCGGGCGCTCGCAGATGATGCGGAAAACGTTACGGCCGATACGACCGAAACCGTTGATACCTACTTTAATCTTTTCCATATTATCTAAATTTTAATCCTTTATTAATTTCGTTTTACAAACTGCAAATATATAAAAAACTTTTCTTATCTTTGCAAAAATTAATCTGAAAAATGAGGAAAACGTTTCTTCTGATATTGGCATGGAGCCTTTGTGCTGTTGCGTTTGCGCAAAGCAATGTTTATTTCACTAACGAGATAACGGCAGAGTCGTTGGTAAGGATTTTTCAGGCGTTGGGAGTGAGCCCTACTGGCAACGTGGCGATAAAAATCTCGACGGGCGAGTCGGCGAAGAGCAATTATCTGCGGCCTGAGTTTATTCAGAATCTTGTTAATGAGACCAACGGTACCATTGTGGAGTGCAACACGGCATACGGTGGTGTTCGTGACGCTACGGCCGGACATCTTCAAGTCATCGAGCAGCGAGGCTTCAACCAGATAGCTAAGGTCGACATCATGGATTCGGAAGGCGACATGGAGATTCCGGTGAGCGACACCACATGGATAAAACACGACATCGTGGGCTCGCATTTGGCAGATTACGATTTTATGATAAATCTTGCACATTTCAAAGGACATGCGAGAGGCGGTTATGGTGGAGTGCTAAAGAACCAGAGCATAGGCGTGGCGGCAAAGAGAGGCAAATGTTACATCCACACGGCAGGCGAGAGCACCACGAATATCTACGGAAGCAATACACAGGACTCGTTTATTGAGTCGATGGCTGCGGCAGCACAGGCGGTGCATAACTATTTCAAACAGCCTGGAAAAGACATCGTTTATATCGATGTTATGAACAACCTGTCTGTCGACTGCGACTGCAATCCGTTGCCTGCAGCGCCGGAGATTGCCGATATAGGCATCTTGGCATCCACTGACCCGGTGGCTCTCGACAAGGCCTGTCTCGACCTCATCTTCGATTACAATCCGACGCCAGGTAACAACCCACAGCCGCTTATTGACCGCATCACGGAGATGCACGGCACGCATATCATAGAATATGCCGAGGCGATTGGACTTGGCGTGACGCAATATAACCTCATCGATATCGATGTTACTGGAGTCAACGAGATCATTCCGGAAACCCCGGACCCTGAGACGTTACGTTATAATGTGTTTACCATCGATGGCAAGAAAGTTTTGCATAACGCAAAGAGTTTAGAGTCGTTGCCATCAGGCGTTTATATTGTAAATGGGAAGAAACAGGTGATAGTGAGATAAAAATAATAATATTATCATGAGCGAGACTTTCAAATCACAGGCTTTAGAGGCGAATTTAGCCCAGACAAGATATAAGGATATTTTCATTCCGGAAGAGTATAAGGCGTTTATTGCGTTGAGCGCCGCGTATTTCGGTATCAACAAGCGGGCGTCGGAATGTATCACAGAATACCATCATCCGCTGTCGAACCACACTTTCGTGACTGAGGAACTGCGTAAGATTCTCATGGATGATTTCTGGTTCTACACTCGCGACGATGTGCCGGCCGACACATTGAAACTGCCGCTTGAGATGATGCAGAGTCTGCTGAAACATGAGGGGGCGCTGAAACTGCGACTGAATATCGTCGTCACCTTGATGGAATTTGCTAATCAGGTGATAACGAAATCGCCTAAGCATTCTATGCTTATAGAGTTGGTTTTCAATATCTTAGAAGAAAAATTCGAGTCAAATAAGGATTGTTTTATCCTTGCTACGAAACATGCTGAGCGTTATTTGGATTGTGTGGCTAAAGACGAAAAATTCACTGATTCATCGTGCCATATTTTACGATTGATGCTTCAGGAAAACTATAGTTATTGGCAGACGACCTCAGAGGTTGAAAAATGGGTTTCTGATAACAAAGAATTGCTTTCTGAAGAGGAGAAAAATTCAATAATAAATGAAGTAGGTGAACCATATTTCAATAGTTTAAATAATGATTTGAATGCAGCCACGACTTGGGATGCTTTGTCGGAAATGCCTCATTTTGAACAAGTTGCAAAACGTTTCACTGAATCGGAGCAGTTGTTTGGGCATTTTATCACAAAATTCCATTATGTGTTTTTCCTGCTGCATCTTCCGGGTATGGAGAACCAGCGTGAACGTCTCATCTGGAATATGGACCGCATGATGCGTGACGCTATCGACGAGATGCCGCAAAACGAGCTGATACCGTTCATCGACACGATTTTCAGTCTTGCAAAGGAATTGCGAAAGAATTACACCTCAGCCGTGCTCGATTTTCAGCTCACTTTAGGCAAGAAAATCATCGACGTCGATAAGACAGAGATGAAGGAAATCGTCAACTATTTTGAGAAGAGTCTCATCGAATTCGGTTTCGTCACGCCAGGCAATGTGTTTGTCAACGAAGACTGGCAACTGTCGGTAAACACTGACCATATCAAGAATATCCGCGTGTGGCTCGAGCTCATTGAATACTCGAAAACGCCTCTCGACAAGCTGCTTTCATCGTTGATCGTCAATTTGAAACTCGGCGGCATTTTCATCAGCGACACCGACCTTTTCCAACGCGAAATAACGAAGATTCTGAACTCCAACATCACGCCATATTATAAGAAGGTGAAGCAGCTGTCGCGTATTTTCCCTGTGTATTTCAACGAGATAGGGGCTGAGGGAGAGATCCGTAACGTCACCACCAACATGGACGAGATATCGCTTCGTCAGGATAAACTCGTGCATTTTTTGAGGAAGCAGGTCCATACTGAAAGCAATAATACGTTAATCGCCTTGACTTTTGATGTTTTCAAGTTCTGGAGCGACGGCAATTTGGATGAGCTGAAGCCAATCTTACCGAAGAATGTATTTGAGGCCATCAATATGGGAAGCGAGTATTTCGTTCACATCCATAACCTCGTTCAGACGATGTGTGAGATTTCATGCCTGAATCCTGAGGATATACTGATGCTTTCGCGCGATGACTATGAGAATCTCATCAAGAAAGCGGCAGATAAAATCCATCTTGAGGACAAATTATACGAACGCGAGCACCTGCGTTTGATGGATATCCGCGACCTTTACGCCTATCTGCGTGAGAAATACAGCTTTGAAAGTGTCAATATTTTCGCCTACTTGCGCAACTTCCCGTTTATTCCAGACAAGGATATCGACGATTTTGAAAAAGTTTATAAAGAAAAGAATTTCGGCAAGTCGCTGAGCATGATTTACGCCTTCATGAGCAAGTTGAAAGAGATAATTTTCAATCCGGAGCAGAGCGAAGGCTGGGAAAACATCTATCACAAACGTCATATCGCCATCGGTATCCCGTCGATGTACGGCACCTATCGTGAGAACAAATTCGAGGCTATGGGCTTGACTTTCAGGCTCGAACGTGTGGCAACCCAGCTTATGGAGCAGGTGGTGCAGAGCATCAACCTCGAATACATTTCCGAACGGACGCTGAACCAGATTTACATTATTTTGCGGTATTTCCGCGACGGTCTTGCTCTCGACGGCATCACCAACCAGAGCTTCAACTCGAAACTCGATATGTTGCGTTACAGTCTGACCTCTCGAAGCTTCTCGTTTGGCCAGTATATCAACATTTTCCAATTCATTGCCGAAGATGTTCGCCGAATCATCATAAAATACTTCCTGAAATCTTACGAATATCCGCTGAAGGTCGTTATTCCGCAGCTTTTCGACGCTGAAAACAAGCTAAGCGAACGCGATATGGTCGCTCTGATAAGTAAGAAATCCGAGGAATTCCACCGTGACATGCTTTCTGATGCGTTCCTGATGCAGCCGCTTGACAATTTCATCGGCCGAATTTTGACCTCGTTAAGAACCATGGAGGCGACCCTTGATCCGAAGCTCATCAGCGACATCATGACGTACAATTCGGATATGCTGATAAGTCCGTTCTGGCAGTCGACGCCGAAAATTGACAACCAGGTGTTTATCGGCAACAAGGCAAACAACCTGAAGACCTTGTATTTAAAGGGCATGCCGGTGCCTCCTGGCTTCGTCATCACTACCGAGGCATTCCGCCGTAACGAGACTATCAACACCATTCCGGAGCTTAGAAGCGAGATTCACGGGATGCTGCAACGATTCATGGCAGAATTAGAACGCATCTCAGGCAGAAAATTCAACAACCCGGAGATACCGCTCTTAGTTTCTGTGCGTTCCGGTACCGCCATCTCTATGCCTGGTGCGATGGACACTTTTTTGAACGTAGGTTTGAATGACGAACTTGTCGAGAAGATTGCTGAAAACCCGGGAAAAGCTTGGGCTATCTGGGATTCGTACCGACGTTTCCTGCAGAGTTGGGGCATGGCGAAAGGCATACATCGTGACTTCTTCGATGAGGAAATCAACAGATTCAAATCGAAATATAAAGTCATGCAGAAAGTCGACTTCAAGGTGGCGCAGATGCGTGAGATGGCGTATTCATACAAGAAGATACTTGAAAATCACGGCGTTGTGCTTGAACAGGATCCGTTTAAGCAGATTGTCGACTGCGTGAACATGGTGTTCGATTCGTGGAACTCCGAGCGCGCATTGGCATATCGCCGTCATCTTGGCATCTCTGAAAACTGGGGAACGGCTGTCATAGTGCAACAGATGATATTCGGAAACATCAGCGAGGTGTCGGGCACCGGCGTGGTGTTCACGCAGAACCCGCATCGAGAGCGTCCGGGTGTGCATTTGTATGGCGACTTCACCATGCGCAGTCAGGGCGAGGATATCGTGGGCGGACTCGTGAAGCCGTTGCCGATAGGCGAGACACAGCGTAAGGCGGCGAACCTCGAGGGACTGTCGATGCAGACAGCCTTGCCGGAGATTTACAAGAAGATTTATTCCATAGCGAAGACGCTGACAGAAGACCTCGGATACGCGCCACAGGAGATGGAGTTCACGTTCGAGTCGGATAAGCCGGAAGACTTCCATATCTTGCAGATCCGCGACCAAGACCTGAAACTCGAAGACACCGTGAACGCTTTCGTGCAGTCGCCGACGGAGATGAACCAGATCGGGCGCGGCATGGGTATCGGCGGTGGCGCGATGAACGGCCTCGTGGCATTTAACGAACAGGATATCAAGATGTTACGGAAAGAACATCCTAAGGAAAACGTCATTCTTGTGCGTCCTGACACTGTCCCTGACGACATTGGTTTGATTTTCGACACCGACGGCTTGCTCACGGCTCGCGGTGGTGCCACCTCGCATGCTGCTGTCACGGCAGTGCGCCTTGGAAAGGTCTGTGTTGTCAGCTGTGTCGAGATGATGGTCAACGACGAGAAACATTGTGCCGAGCTGAACGGCAATAATCTCAAAATGGGTGATAAGATTGCTATCGATGGAAATCTTGGCTTGGTTTATTTAGGTCATTACCCGACGGAAAAGATGACAATGGGGAAGGGGTATAATTATTAGTTTTAAGTTGTCGGTTAGCAGTTAGAAGTTAAACAACTCCTAACTGCTAACTCCTAACTTCCAACTATTTGAAGTATCTGTTATACAGTCCTTCAAATCCTTTTCCGTGACGTGCTTCGTCTTTTGCCATCTCGTGGACTGTGTCGTGGATAGCATCGAGGTTGCGTTCCTTTGCCACGCGGGCTATACGCATCTTCTCTTCGCAGGCGCCGCATTCAGCCACCATACGTTTGTAGAGGTTAGTCTTGGTATCCCAAACCACCTCGCCGAGCAATTCGGCGAAACGTGCGCAGTGGTCAGCCTCTTCAAAAGCATAACGTCTGAAAGCCTCAGCAATCTCTGGGTATCCTTCGCGGTCGGCCTGACGGCTCATAGCCAGATACATGCCGACCTCGGTAGCCTCTGCCATATACTGGGCGTTAAGGTCTTTAATCATCTCATCACCGGTGCCTTTGGCGATACCGACGACGTGTTCGGTCACAAAATTAAGAGCTGCACTCTCATCGAGGACCTTCCATTCAACAATCTGTTTGCACTGTGGGCATCTTTCAGGAGCTTCTTCTCCTTCGTGAACGTATCCGCAAATCGGACATACAAATTTCTTTTTCATGATATTTTTATTTTTAGTTTAGAATGTTTCTTTTTAGCTATTAGCCATTAGTTGTAGTTTTCTGATGGCTAATGGCTATTACCTAATGGCTTATTTCATTGCGTGTTTATAACCTGTAACTTTATTCCAGTCGCCGCGAGTGAAATCAGGCATCTTCACCGGCATTCCGTGATTTTCTATTGAAGCCGCTGATAACTCTCCTATGCACGACCATTCTGCTGCATCGTAAACGTCTTCATCCAACGGAAGTCCGTTCTGCAGGCAGTAAATCAAACGGTAATCCATGATGAAGTCCATGCCGCCGTGACCGCCCACCTTCTTTGCCAACTCTTCGATATCTTTCGCGATAGGGTGGGTGTATTCCTTCATGATTTTTTCGCGGACGTCTTTCGGAACGAAACCGTGAACGTTGAGATGCTGACCTTCGGCAAGGAATCCTTCCGGCAGATTTTTATCCATCAAGGTGAAGCCTTCGATAGGATATTTGTTTGCAAAGCCTTCAGTACCGGTGAGTTGGTAAAGTCTGTTGTAAGGTCTGTAGGTGTATACGTTGTGTTCAATCAAGATGGTCTTGCCGTTGTGTGTCTCAATCATCGTGGTTGTCATGTCGCCGTTGGCAAACTCGTCGGTGCCCATCATCTCTTTGGCAATTTTTTTGCCATTATAAGATGGCGTGCTCATCGAGACGAGATATTCCATCCTGTCGCCGCGGTGGATGTCAAGCACCTGGCAGATAGGGCCTAAACCATGAGTGGCGTACACGTCGCCGCTGTGTTTCTGGTTGAAGTCTAATCTCCAATTACCTTGATATTCATGCCAATATGGTTCAAGGTTGTGGATGTAGGCGCCTTCGCCGTGAATCACCTCGCCGAACATGCCTTGTTTCGCCATGTTGAGTGCCGTCATTTCGAAGAAGTCGTAGGTGCAGTTTTCGAGCATCATGCAGTGTTTGCGTGTCTGTTCGGATACGTCGACAAGCTTCCAGCAATCCTCAACGGATGTGGCTGCCGGAACCTCAACGGCTACGTGTTTTCCATGCTGCATGGCGTACACAGCCATCGGGACATGTGTCTGCCAGTTGGTGCAGATGTAAACGAGGTCGATATCGTCGCGCTCGCAAAGCTGTTTGTATGCTGTCTCGCCGACATATTCAGCGGCGCGTGGCAATCCTTTGGCTTCCAAAATCTCTTTCTGTACCTTCTCCACGTTCTCAGGAAGGAGGTCGCACAACGCCACAACCTCAACGCCGTCGATGAAAGTCATACGGTAAACGGCATCCGGACCGCGCATGCCTAAACCGATGAAACCGATGCGCACCACTGGCAATGGCTCGGCAGCAAACTCAAGCATACTTGTCTGACCCTCAACACGTTGCGGTGCGTTAAAGACGATGGCATTATCTTCAAAACGATAATTTTCCCCGTTATTACATTTGTTTTTACAACCGCTCATTGCGATGACGAGAAGTAAGAGCATCGCAGTAAGAAAGTTAATAAGTTTTATGTTTTTCATAGTCAGTGATTTGAATTGTAAAAATACAAAATTTTTTCATACGTAAGATATTTATTTCTATTTTTACAAAAAATTTTATCATGGAAATGTTGACCGATATTGTCTCAAGATTTGAAATCACAGGAAAAGTGACCGATGTCAAGCCGATGGGCGAGGGGCTGATTAACGATACTTACAAGGTGTTTACTGACGGCTCAGACAAGTCGCAATACGTTTTGCAGCGCGTCAACAACGCGATTTTTCAGGACGTCGATATGCTGATGGATAATATCGATAAGGTGACGACGCATCTTCGGAAAAAAAACAAAAATACCCTTCATTTTTTGAAGACCAGAGACGGAAAGTTTTATCATTTTGACGGTGAGAAATATTGGCGAGTTATGGTTTTTGTACCTGATTCGATTACGTATCAAGCGGTTACACCGGAATATTCTTACATCGCAGGCAAATCGTTCGGCGAATTTGAGTCGCTGCTTTCGGATTTGAAAGAGCCTCTCGGCGAGATTATCCCTGATTTCCATAACATTGAGTTCCGCTTGCAACAGCTTCGCGATGCAATGACAGAAGATAGGGTGGGACGAGTTGCAGAAGTTCAGTATTACCTTGATGAGATTTTCAAACGTGAAAACAAAATGACTATCGGCGAGCGTCTTTTCCGTGAAGGCAAGCTTCCGAAACGTGTCTGCCATTGCGATACGAAGGTCAATAACATGCTTTTTGATAAAGAAGGCAAAGTGTTGTGTATCATTGATTTGGATACGGTGATGCCGAGTTTTGTATTCTCAGATTACGGCGATTTTCTGCGCACAGCCGCCAACACTGGTGCTGAGGACGACCCGAATCTTGACAACATCGATTTCAACATGGAGATTTTTAAGGCGTTCACTAAGGGTTATCTTGAAGGTACTGAAGATTTCCTTCTTCCAGTCGAAAAAGAGAACCTTCCGTATGCCGCGATGCTGTTCCCGTACATGCAAACTGTCAGATTTTTAGCTGATTACATCAACGGCGACACCTATTATAAGATTAAATATCCGGAGCATAACCTTGTCCGTACCAAGGCTCAGTGGCGATTGTTTGAAAGGGCAGAAGCAAAAGAGGCTCAAATGAAGTCTTTGGTTCTTAGTTTATAAACCTTAACAAAGTTTAAAGACATCATTTTTTCAATTGCCACCTTTCTGCGAAAGCTGAAGATTGAAAAAATTGATGTCTTTAAACTGTTTGTAATCGTTATTCCGTTGGAATATCCTTATTCACATTCTTCGATCCTACGAGTGCGTAGAACAGGAGATATGCCAATCCCACGACTATCACCCAGTAGCTCTGGAGATAGCCAGTGCCGCCGTTGGCGTCGACGATGGCGTTCATGAGCAATGGCAGGATACCGCCGCCGCACACCAGCGTCATGAAGATACCGGAAGCTTTCTCGGTGTATTTACCCAAGCCTTCCACTGCGAGGTTGAAGATGCCGCCCCACATCACAGAGGTGCAAAGTCCGATCAGCATAAAGAATGCTGCGTTGAGTGGCACACTCTCGAGACCAAATCCTGCAGCGCCGTTAAATGCTGGGATCTTCACCATTGTTGACGGTCCGAACATTCCTAACAACGTCAGGATGATGCCGAGACACGACACTGTCGTCAACATGGTTTTAGCAGAGACTTTATTGCCGATGATGCCACCGATCAGACGGCCGATAAGCATCAGGAACCAATATGTAGCAGCCACTGATGCGGCTACGTCGTCGGCCTGTACGTCGGCAGTGAAGATGTTCATGTGAGGGCTCTGCAGCCATTTGTGCAAGACGTTCGGGATGCCGACTTCAACACCCACATAGATGAAGATGCCTATTGCACCGAGCACGAAATGACGGAACGCCATTGGACCTTTGCCGTTGTCGGCTTTGTGAGCAACGACATTCTGCTCGTTTTCAGGAATGTCAGTTCTCTTGATGACGATGTAAGCGATGGCGAAGATTGCCAGTGCGGTGTACATCAACGGGAACACGTCGCTGATCTTAGCCTCGACTATGCTCGGGATGAGCAGTCCTGTGATGACGATGACTGCCGTTCCCATCAAGGAATTGAAGCTACCGCCGATCTGGATGAGCTGGTTGCCTCTGTTGCCGCCGCCACCGAGTTTGTTAAGCATCGGGTTGACCACGGTGTTGAGCAAGCACATGCTGAAACCTGCGATGAAGGCACCGATGAGATAGACGAAGAAGCTCTCAAAGACACCTGAAAGTGTCTGAATGCCGACACCAATAAAGCCTACCGTCACAGCGATGAGAGCGGTCTTTTTGTAACCTCTCTTCTGGAGCAGGTTACCCGAAGGAATACCCATCACAGCGTAAGCTATGAAGTTGGCGAACACGCCGAGCGTTCCTTGCCAGTTCGGGATGTGGAACTGGTGCTTCAGGATATCACCCATTGGTGACGCGAGGTTGGTCACGAATGAAATCATTCCGAAAAGCAAGAACATCACGATAATCGGAATGGTGTAATTCTGTTTGTTTTCAACTTTTTCTGCCATAATTATAGATTTAAATTGTCCCTACCATAAATTTTTCGGATAAACGCCTTTGTCGATGAGATTTTGAATCTTCTTCACGACATCAGGTTTATCTTCTTTGTATGTCACACCGAACCAAACGGCATCGCTTGACAACACTTTGAGTTTTGTCTTCTTAGCGTTGATTAAATTGTTAACCATCAATGGGATATAGAACTCAGCCTTGATGTTCGACTGTGCCGGACCGTCCAGAAATTCTTTGAAACCTGCTTCAAGATAACCCAGGAAATCAGGTGTGAATCCGAAGAAGTTCATCGAAACCAAGGTGTCGAGTGGGAGGATGTGCTCGCCTGTCTCGTCAGTGTAGGCTGCACCTTCCGCTGTCTTGGCGATAGAAGTGCGCTCCACGATGGTCTGCAGGTAGTTGCATCTGTTGGATGTGCACACACCTCTTGAGACAGTCCCGAAGTCCGACAAGGTGTTTTTCAATTTGTAAGCTACCATTGAGTATGCTCCAGTCTTGCCCTCGCATTCCATCAAATATTTAGCCAAGACTTCGTATGCCTCTTTGCCATAGAAATCGTCGGCGTTGATCACTGCGAAAGGCTCATGAATCACGTTGGCTGCCATCAGCACTGCGTGACCTGTTCCCCAGGGTTTTACACGGCCTTCAGGCACTTTGTAACCTTCAGGCAGGCAGTCAAGTCCTTGATAGACATACTCAACCGGCAAACCGAATTTCTCGCTGTTGTTCACTTTCTCAAACGCCTCAGCGAAATCTTTACGAATCACGAAAACGACTTTTCCGAATCCGGCGCGCTTGGCGTCGTAAATCGAATAATCCAAAATCGCTTCATTGTTTGGACCTACACCGTCCATCTGCTTCAGGGCTCCATATCGTGAACCCATTCCAGCTGCTAAAACTAATAATGTTGGCTTCATTTTTATTACTTTTAATATTATTTTCATCTTATCCCGTAGGCGCAACGCATGCGTTGTGCCTACGGAATTCATTGTATTCTCCTGGCCCCATCCGAAATCACAACATCGTACACTTTCGGTTCATGCCTGAATTTTTCATTAAATTTATTTTTCGCTGTCTCAATGAACTTATCATATAAACCTTCTTTCACTAGGTTTATCGTGCATCCGCCGAATCCGCCGCCCATAACGCGTGAGCCTGTGACGCCGCATTCTTTCGCGATGTCATTCAGGAAATCGAGCTCGTCGCAACTCACTTCGTATTCCTTGCTCATGCCGTGATGTGTGCCGTACATGCGGTCGCCGACGGTCTCGTAATCGCCTTTCTCGAGGGCCTCGCAAACATCCAAAACACGCTGTTTCTCACCGATGACGTATTTTGCGCGCATGTAATCTTCTTGTGAAATCTCGTCTTTAACCTCGTCGAGCATCTGCATAGTGGCGTCGCTGAGATATTGAACCTCAGGATGATGTTTTGCAATATGTGCGCAGGCATTTTCGCATGACTCACGACGTTTGTTGTATGCCGACGATGCTAACTCATGTTTCACAACGGTGTCGAGCAAAACCACTTTATAACCTTTCGGGTTGAATGGGAAATACTCGAATTCCATCGTGGCACAGTTGAGGCGCATCAAATGGCCTTTCTTGCCGAAAATTGAGGCGAACTGGTCCATGATGCCGCATTTCACGCCGCAGTAGTTGTGCTCAGTCGACTGACCGATGCGTGCCAATTCAAATTTGTCGATACCTAAATTGTAAATGTCATTCAACGCGAATGCGAAGGTGCTCTCCAATGCCGCTGACGATGACATTCCTGCACCGAGTGGTACGTCGCCGGCGAAGACTGTGTCGAAACCTTTTGGCTGGAAACCGCGTTTTTGCATCTCGCGCACAACACCGAAGATATATCTTGCCCAGTGTTCTTTCGGAGCGTCTTCCTCGCGTATGCCGAATTCAGCAATAGCTTGATAATCGATAGAGTAGGCTCTGATTTTATCAGTACCGGTTGGGTTTATCGCGGCGTAAATGCCTTTATCGATAGCTCCGGGAAACACAAAGCCTCCGTTGTAATCGGTGTGCTCACCAATCAAGTTCACGCGACCTGGTGAGGCGTAAACACGTAACTCATTGCCAAACAAAGAGTTAAACTTGTCTTTTATAGCTTTGATGTCCATGTTATTTTTTTATGAAAGTCTTGATACTCTTCTCATTCTTACCAATAATCTCAATGAGATACATGCCTGATTCAAGGTTTGAGAGGTCGAGGACGGCTTCCTTATTGTTAATGACCACCTCCATCACCTTGATGGAAAGGACGTTGTAGATGCAGATATGCTGAATGTCTTCTTCTGAGTTGACGGTCAGCATGTTATCGACAGGATTAGGATACATCTTAGTCTCAAGATAGTTTTCGTTGACCGACTGCGGAATGGTATCTGTAGCCACTACTTTCACGTTGTCGATGAACCAGGAGTATGTCAAGATGTCGCTACCGTTGTTGTGGGCGCGGAATCTAAGTCTGATGTTTTGTCCTTGGTAATCTGACAGGTCGATGTGTACCGGCTCTTGGAACTGGTTGACCCATTCCGGTTGGTTCACGGCGTCCCAGAGTGTGCTCCAAGTGCCTGTGTTGGTGTTCAAAACATCAACTTTATAATGGTCTTGGTAGTCTGCTATGCCGTACTGGCAGAATGTCTCGAAGGTGAGTGCTGTCGGACGGTTGATTGCCATTAACGGTGTTACGAGGCTCTCGTCCTGTGGTCCCCATTCTTCTGACTCGTCCCATTCAACGCCGGCCATTCTCTCGCCTTGTGGTGGCACAACATAATATTCGTCGCCGAAATAGTTGGTGGCGTATTCAGCTCTGAATCTGTACCAGCTGAACCAGCTCATGTTGAGTGATTCTATCGACCAGCCTTGTGGTGGGAACTGCTCATCCTCGAAACCTTCCAGAAGGATAGGAGCCTGCCAGTCCCAATGCAGGTCGTATGGGTCTGAATCTGCTGTGTGTCCCAGCTCATCCGCCATGTGGAACACAATGCTTGCTGTCGTATGGTTAGGCTGTGCCGGCAAAGTGGCGGTGTAGTCGTAATTTGACTTTGAAGTTTTCGTCAATGTTATATCATGTGCCTGACCGTCAATAGTATACGTGGCTTGCATCTGGTTCGGAACGTTCGACTCGTCGTAGACTCTCAAGGTGATGTGCATCTGAGTATCTGCCCATGTCTGTGTGCCTTTCAATGACACTACTGTCGGTGGGTTGTTATCTACTGATGTCGAGTTGATGTATATGTCGTCGATGCAAAGGTTCCAGCCGTAGCCGCTCACCGCCTCTAAAATGATAAATCCGTAGCCTTCAGGACTGTCGAAGGTGTAGTCGTATTCGTACCAATCGCTGACATTGCCTACGACAGGCTCAAGCATGGTGTTGCGGTGCACTGTGCCGAGTAATGTTCCGTCGGCTGTGTTTGTGGTCGGGGAGTAGTACACGTTGATTCTGTCCGGACCCATGATGTTGTTGTTGAAGTTACGGTAGATCCAGTAGCGCACGGTGTTGTCGGTGGCGCTGAACTGCATCTTAGGTGACACTAAATTGCATGAGCTGCCTGCCGGACTGGTGTAGCAGTAAAATCGTGCCATTCCGGCGCTTTCATCATGTGGCGTGCAGTTTGGCCAGTCGTTTGAAGTCTTACGTTCAAAAACATAATTGCCGTTGGTGGCCACGTTGAGCCATCCGGTTGGTGGGAATGTCTCGCTCTCAAATCCTTCCATCAACGGGAATGTGCTTATAGGTGCCAAGGCAGTGATGGTGTAGTCGGCCGACTGTGTCGGAGCTGAATGTGCCGATGTCACATCGAAGGTGGCGTGCAGCGTCTCGCCGTCTGTCAAGTTCATTGGTAAAGTGGCTTTTGCAACCAACTCAACAGAAGTGTTATAAGCTAAACTAACCTGACTTACCTGTGTGCCGTTTTGATAGAACTCTATCGGCAATGAACTAGTATTGGTAAACTGGTATGTGTCTTGCTGCTCTCCGGTGTTGCTGAGAAGGAAACGCAGATATGCCGATTCACCGAAGTAAACAGTGGTGTCAGCGGTGAGTTGTTCAACATTGAAATTGTATTGTGATGTATGCTCGATGATGACATCATCGATAGACAGATACCAAGGCATGTTGGTGGCCACGCTATGGAAACCTACATAGAAGTTTCCTGAACTTGTGGCTTGGAACACTGCCGAGGCCTGTTCCCATTCTTCGTTGTCGACGATGAAATCAGGCAGCACGGTGATGATCATAGCTGAAGGTGTGGCGCTTGCACCGGCCTTGACTTCCAAGTTGAAGTGGTCGACATGCCATGTCGAATACCAGAATGATACGCGATAGTAGTTTCCTGCCGTCACGCTGATTTCCTTGTAAGTCCAAACATCGGTGTTATAGGTGGCATACATGTACCAGTCGCCGGTATGTGGCTTTCTGCCTCGTGCTTCGTTATCGTCAGGGATGATGATGCCGGCTTTCCAACCGTTGTCACTGCAAATCCAGCCGACAGGTGTTTGTCCCACTGTGTTTCCTGTTTCAAATCCTTCATCCACAATGACTTGCGCGAAAGTCACAGTGCTGATTAACAATGCTAAAATCGTAAAGTAAAGTTTTCTCATTTTTATAATTTTTAAAGATTAACTCCAAATTTTAATTAACCTACAAAATTAGAAATGATTTTTTAGAAATGCAAGAAAAATTTGTAATTTTGTGTCATGAAAAGATTAATCCTGACAACAGTAATCGTTTTGGCGTTGGCGTCTTGTACTAAGGCACCGTCTCCGATATATCCGATCCCGACTGCGGAACAGCTCGCATGGCAGAAACTTGAGACGTATGCCTTTATCCACTTCGGCCTGAACACATTTAACGATATGGAATGGGGCTATGGCAACACTCCGGCGGCTACTTTCAATCCTGAAAATCTCGATTGCGAACAATGGGCTGCAACGCTGAAAAACTGCGGCATGAAGGGCGTTATCCTCACCGCAAAACATCATGACGGATTCTGCCTGTGGTCGACAAAATCAACGGATTATAATATCAGTAATTCTCCTTATAAAAATGGGGAAGGGGATATTGTTCGCGAGCTTTCTGACGCTTGCCGCAAATATGGCTTGTTGTTCGGAATCTATTGCTCGCCCTGGGATAGAAACAACGCTCGCTACGGCTATCCTGAGTATGTCGCGACGTATCATCAGCAGATTCAGGAACTTACGAGCAACTATGGACCGCTTTTCGAGTTCTGGTTCGACGGCGCAAATGGCGGTGACGGTTACTATGGCGGCGCTAATGAGACTCGTGAAATCGACCACAACAAATATTATGATTATCAGCGTGCTAAGGATATCGTGCTTTCGCAGCATCCTACGGCGATGATTTTTGGCGGTCCTTACGAGACTGTCCGATGGGTCGGTAACGAGAAAGGCATCGCAGGAACTACAAACTGGTGTAATGTGACCGAAACGGGCTCCGCATGGACGCCGGCTGAAGTCGATGTCTCTATCCGTCCCGGTTGGTTCTATCATGAGAATGAAGACGGTAAGGTGAAGACACTTGCTGAGTTATGTGATATCTACTATCAAAGCGTGGGACGTAATGCGAACTTGCTTTTGAATTTTCCAGTCACGCCTGATGGAACGATTCATCCGATTGACTCGGCACGCTCAGTGGAATTTTATCATACAATATGTAATGAATTGAGTCACAATCTGTTAGCTGGTGCTAAAGTGAAAGCCGACAATGAACGCGGCTGCCGTTTTTCGGCCTCTAATGTTAACGATAACAATCCAGAAACATATTGGGCTACCGACGATGAAAACGATTTCGGAACCATCTCATTCTCAATGGATAAACCAGTCATGATGAGTCGCGTGATGATTCAGGAATATGTGAAACTTGGTCAGCGTGTGAAGTCGTTTTATCTTGAGGGTGAAAAAGATGGTAACTGGTTCAGAATCAATACTTTTGACGAGACAACGACAGTCGGTTACAAGCGTATTGTACGCTTCAACCCTGTGGAACTCGATAAACTGATGATTTATTTTGAGGAAAGCCGCGGACCGTTGTGTATCAGCAACATAGAAGCTTATTGATGGCTTCAACTTGTGGCTCGACTGCCTTGATGCCGTCGTTGTAAATCACGAAATCGGCTCTTGAAATCTTGGTTTCTTCGTTTAACTGCAGGCGCATCCTCGACCTTACGTTTTCTTCTGAGCAGTCGTCGCGTTTCATAACTCGTTGTAAACGAATGCTTTCCGCTGCTGAGACGAATATTATCTTGTCGAAAAACTTCTCGTAATTTTTCTCAAACAGAATCGCTGACTCATAAAGCACATATGGCGTTGTCTGTTGCTCGCACCATTCGTCAAAGTGTTGGTTTAGAGCCGGATACAGCACCGACTCGATGAATTTCATGGCTTCCTCGTTCTTGAAAAGATGATAGGAGAGGAGTTTTCTGTTCAATGTTCCGTCTTCAAAATACACTTCATTCCCGAATCTGTTGATAATCAATGTTTTAACGGAAGGAACCAGATATAGTTTCTTTGTTTCGTCATCGGAATAAAACACAGGGATGCCGAGGTTTTCAAACATCTTGCACACATAGCTCTTGCCGCTGCCGATGTTGCCGGTGATGCCAATCTTTTTCATTGCACGATGATGTATTCGACTTCTTTCGGGTCGATGCCGATAATCTGCGTGTTGTTCGGATATAGCACCAGTTCCACTGGCAGCACGTCGTTGATATACAGGTTTGTGGTGTCGGCAATGGCTTTGAACGACAGGTTGTTGATGATGGCGTAGTCTTTCATCGCCACGATATATCTTACGGCGGCCTTGTTCGGGTAAAGGTGCATGTTCACGTTGTCGGGAATCGTAATCGGGACGACCACTTCAGCTTCGGTGTATTTCTCGACGTTTATCACGACTTCCACCTCGTTGATGTCGGCATAAAGCTTGTCGTCCAAATTGATTTTTGCCTTGGTTTCAATGCTTTGGTTGACGTTCTTTTTGGTTATGACGTCGGTGTAAATCTCTTTCGTGTTGTTGACATCGTCGACGGCACCGTAAATGATGATGGAATCAGGTGTTGACACCGGTTCGCCGTAGTAGTTGTACTGCTTTTCAAAAGCGATACTCGTTCTCGGCAATATTTTAACCTTTTTTGAGGCCAGTCTGCTCATTGTGAAATAATGAATATCGTCGTTCAGCATGATATCGGATGCGTCGGTGGCTAAGAATTCGCCGATTTTTTCAACTATATAACGGCTGCTGAAGGAGTATGTGCTCGCGTCTGATTTCTGATATCTGATGTCCTTCAGTGATACGTCGATTTTTCTGTTGCCCTTGTTTCTTAAATAGTAATTCAACAGTTTGAATCCGGAAGTTTTCACGGATGCAGATACCTCTTGATCGTTGTCTGATATCAGTTGTGATGCTGGGATGTCGACATAATGAACGGCAAAAGGAACAGTGACGGTATAGGTGTCCGACAACTTTATTATGAGCCATAACAAAGTCGAAATCAGAATGAAAGTCATCATTCCACTGAAACGCCTAAGTCCTTGAGACTGTCTGACTTTTGCCATTCTACTTAAAGTGATAGTTTAAGATATTAGTTTTGTCCGACTTGATTTGGATTTGCAACCAAAGACGACTTTTCGACTTCAATTTTCACGTTGTTGTCGATAGAAATCATGACTGTTGTGGTTTTGACTTCCTCAACTTTTCCGTGGATACCGCCGACGGTGATAACCTTGTCGCCTTTTTGTAATGCGTCACGGAACTTCTGCATTTCTTTCTGTTTCTTGTTCTGCGGACGGATGAAGAAAAGCCAGAAAATCACGAAAATCGCTGCAATCATGATAAGTCCTGAGTAGCCGCCGCCTTGCTGTTGTGGCTGTGCAGCCTGGAGTAAAATACCTAATGTGTTCATATTAAATAATTTAAAATTTAAAATTCAAAATTCAAGATTTAAAAATTGTCGACGGTTTGGACTTGGGCTTTGAATTTCAATATTGTCTCCGAAGGGTTTGTGTTTGCCTTCACGATGACGCGTTTGTTCTGAAATCCTTTGTGTCCTTTGCTGTCGTAAGTGATGCTGATGGCTCCTTCGTCACCGGGTTTTATTGGTGTTCTCGGGAATTTAGTATCGGTGCAGCCGCATGTCTTCTCGACTGCCGAGATGATTAACGGAGCGTTGCCGGTGTTCTTGAATTTGTAGGTAAACGACACTTGTTCGCCTTGAATCATCTTGCCGAAATCGTGTTCAGTCACCTTAAACTCGATCTTAGGTTCTTTGGTGTTGTTGCTCTCCGTTGCCGATGCCGGATTATTCACCAAACCCGTATTGATTTTGCCTTCGTCATTACCGCAAGCACACATCAACAACGCAATTAATATTGGAAATAATATTTTCTTCATCTCTTATCTTTCTTATCTTTTTTATCTTTCTTATCTTTCTTATCTTTCTTATCTTTCTTATCCTTCTTATCCTTAATTATCTTCCCGAGTTCCATATCATCACTGAACCTTGGTATTTGTAATTCTTTGTCTCGCCCTTGCATTCCAAAACATAGAAATATGTTCCGTCAGGGAGGTCGCCGCCGCTCCAGTCGTTGCTGTAATTGCTTGATTTATAGACGATACGGCCCCATCTGTTGAAAATGGTGAGCTTATGGCTTAAGAAATACCTGTTCAGGTCCTGGATCGGTGTTCCGTTTTCGCCATAGCCGATCTCGAAATAATCGTTGATGCCATCGCCGTTAGGAGTGAAAATGTTAGGAATCTTAAGGTTTACAGGCAAAACATCAATGTATTTGTTATACGTTGTGTCGCAACCCTGATCGCTCGTTACGGTGAGGTAAGCGTTGCCGTATCCTTCCTCGTGGAAAGCAACCTGAGGCTCGGCTGTAGTGAATGAGTCGTCGTAACCGTCGAATTTCCAGTAGAAATTGGATATCTCGATAATGGTGTCGTGTGGCACCGAATCCAAGTCAACATAATGTGTTTCGGTATTCTCGAACGACCATGTGGTATACGGATTGTCGAGATAAACGGTGTCGGGATCTGCGGAAATGATTACATTCGGGTTAGGATATGCCTTCAAAAACACCGATTTAGTCTGTGAGCATCCGATTTCGTTGGTCACCGTGACTTTATACTCTTTAAAAGCCCTCAAACCGATTACATACTGGTTGTTGTCGGATTGTTGGATCTGCTGGACGCTGCTGTCCCAACTGTATTGGAAGTTGCTGTAACCGCCGCCATGCGCCTCCACGCGAACCTTGGCGTTGTTGCCGTCAGAGCAAGTCAAAGCAACCTGATTGTAAGAGATTTCAAACTCAGGATGCATTGTGATGGTGATGCTCGGACTGCAGATTGGAGCTCCTGTTTCGGTATTGGTCACAAATACTTGATATACGGAATTGTTTTGGGTTACAGTGACGAAAACTTCATTTGTTTCGCCTATTGTCTCGTTGTTATGCTTCCACTCATACGAGTAATTTATGTTGTAATCGACGCTCAAAATAATCTTGTCGTTATAGCAAACCGGCAACGTGACTCCTTGCTGGAGATGAATCTCACATTGAGCTTTTAAGTCGTTGATAGAGAATAATATAGCGATTGCTAATGCGATTATTTTATATGTCCTGTTTAATTTCAACATGTTACAGACTTTTTTAATTTGCAAAAATAATAATAATTTCTTTATTAATGTAGAAAATTTGCATTTATTGTGAATAATGTCAAAATGGCATTTATTATGTCAAAATGTCTGATTTAACTCTTTGGATTACTTTTTGATGTGTTTTAGGCAAAACAATAGAAAGGAGAAAAAACAATGAATAACAACCAGTTTAACAATCAACAGAACGGACAGGAAAAGGCACTCGACAGATTCGCCCGAAACCTCAACGCTCTTGCGGCTCAAGGCAAGCTCGACCCGGTGATCGGCCGTGATGAGGAGATACGTCGAGTGCTTCAGATTCTGTCTCGACGCACAAAAAACAACCCTATATTAATAGGTGAGCCAGGTGTTGGTAAGACGGCAATAGCTGAGGGCTTGGCGCAACGTATCGTGAGCGGCGACGTACCTGAAAACCTGAAGTCGAAGAAGGTGTATTCCCTTGATATGGGCGCACTTATCGCAGGCGCAATGTACAAGGGCGAGTTTGAGGAACGACTGAAATCGGTCATCAAAGAGGTAGTCGAGAGCGATGGCGAGGTGATACTTTTCATTGATGAGATTCACACTCTTGTGGGCGCAGGCGGCGGTCAGGGCGCTATGGATGCCGCAAACATCCTCAAGCCGGCGATGGCGCGTGGCGAGTTGCGTGCAATAGGCGCTACGACA
>JAGCFU010000070.1 GCA_017649945.1 Bacteroidales bacterium
GAGGGGAATGTGGTTAAATGGTTAAAAGATAACAGATAAAAGTAGAGACGGACGATCGTCCGTCTCTTAATTTTTATAACACAGCAGCAATTTTTCTGATGTTTTTCAGGCGCAGTGACATTTTGGGGTTTTTCTTTGCCAAATCCATTTCATATTTTGCCTGCATCCTTATCAGAAATTCTGCATCTATATCCAACGCTTTGCCTATAAGGAGAGCATAGTCTGTGGTCATGGCGCGTTTGCCGTTGAGCACCTCGTTCAATACAGAGTATGCAATTCCTGTCGTTTCCGCCAGTTTGCGTTGTGATATGCCACGATATTCAATCTCGTCTTTTATCACCTCCCCAGGATGTGTCGGGATGAAAGGCGTGAGATTATTGGCAATCATGTTGTCCGGTTTTCCTTCAATGTGTGTCATGGTTATTTATAGTGGTTTGTTAATTCAACGATGTTACATACAGTGGCTATTTTTTGGTCGCCTTCAATCTGTTCAACAAATTCTACACGATATTTGTCATTTACTCGCACGGATGATACCCCCTTTTTATCCCCACCAAGATGCTCATAATGAAGGCTGCCAATTCGCATCAAATCATTGATGTCGATAGCGTTAACCATCATATTGATGACCTTATTATATCTTGAAACAATATCAGGCTGAAACCGATGTCGTTTGTCAGATGTTTTGCCATCAATATATAGCTCTTTCAAATACTCCTTTTCAAAAACTACTACCATATCGCTTGCAAAGATACAAATAATTTTCAAATTATTCGCAAATTTGAGAATGTTTTTTTATAATAACACAAAAAGCGTGGAATTATGTGCTATTGTTATAAGTATAACATAAGCTTCGATTGGCGCACCGATCAGTTGCAAAGATAGTGAAAAAATCATAAAAACAGCAAAATTTTACATAGTAAATTGAAAAATTTTCAATTAGGTATACAAAATTTTACTATTTTTGCGGTACAGAAAAGGAAGAAAAAATTCCTTATCTGTACCTAAAAGTATGGTTTTATATGGCAAAGACAAATCCATTATTGCAATTTGGAAATGTACCGGTGTCTGCTGCGATGCTGGAATCGTGTTTTCCTGAGTTGGGTGCACCAAACAAGAAGGTGCGGGCTTTGGAGAAGAACGGCGACATTATTCGCCTTAAGCGTGACCTTTATGTTGTCAGTCAGGAAATTAGCGGGAAAGAAATCTGTATACCATTGTGCGCCAATCATTTATATGGTCCGTCATACGTGTCGCTAAGATGGGCGTTGAGATGGTATGGATTGATTCCTGAGCGTGTTTTCAGGATGACTTCGATGACAACGAGACATGCAAGGCTGTTTGAAACTCCATTAGGTGTTTTCGATTATCACAGAGTGCCGGGGAATTATTTGGGAATCGGAATTAAAATGCAACAGGAAAATGATACCACTTTCCTGATTGCGACACCAGAAAAGGCTCTTTGTGATATGATTTTACTTGATAAACACGTTCCTAATCAATCAGTTAAGCGATTGGTGCAGTATTTGGAAGAGGATATCCGTTTTGATATGGATGCACTTGCTGATTTTGATGTGAAAATAATAGAAGAATGTGCCGAATATGGCGGTAAGAAATTGATATTTAATAACTTGATAAAAATTTTGAAGCAATGACTATTTATGAAACAATGCTCGCTCAGTATAATGAAGAGCACGGAACTGCGACACCAAATGCCTCTCATGAAGTGATGCAACAACTGGTATTAGCCGGCTTGAATAGAGGAGGATTTTTCAAGCATGCGGCTTTTTATGGCGGAACGTGTTTGCGTATTTTCCATGGTTTGCCTCGCTTTTCGGAGGATTTGGACTTTTCATTGATTGATAAGCGTGATGATATTCATCTCGATAATTATTTTCCATCGATAGTTGAGGAGTTTAATATTTCTGGATTGGATGTTACTATTACGAAGAAAGAAAAAAAGATTTTCGGCAGGGTGGAATCGGCATTTTTGAAAGAAAATACTGAAGCTTACGAGATAAAGTTTCAAACAAAAAAGACTGTGAAAATCAAGATTGAACTTGATACAGACCCTCCGTTGCAGTTCAACACAGAACAAAAATTGTTGCTGCAACCGTATTCTTTTATGACCCGCTGTTTTACCTTGCCTGACCTTTATGCCGGCAAGATGCACGCACTTGTCTATAGAGCTTGGCAACGGCGTATCAAGGGTCGTGACTGGTACGATTTTGAATGGTATGTTCGCAATGGTATACCATTGGATTTCAATCATCTCCAGGCTCGAATCAAAGAGTTTAGTGGTCAGGATGTTGACAAAGAAACATTTTTGAAGCAGCTGCGGGAAAGATTGGCAACGGCGGACATAAATATGGTGAAATTGGATGTAGTGGATTTTATCACAAACCAACATGAACTCGATATCTGGTCCAACGATTATTTTCTCCAATTAGCAGATATGATAAAATTTGTGTAAAATCATGAAAACCAATATTTTATATTCTGGAATTTTTGCAAAACAGAACTCCGCCCTCGTCCCCGGCCTCTCCCGTTTCTTCAAAACCGCCCCGGGCGGCTACGGCTTCGGCGACAAGTTCCTCGGAATCAAGGTGCCGACGATAAGAGAGACGGTGAAGGAATGCTGGGATGTGACGACTTTTGATGACTTGCAGGAATGCGTCACCTCCGAATATCACGAGATGCGCCTTGCGGCACTGCTTACTCTCGTGCAGGTGTTCAAACACGCGAAGAAAGACGTGAATCTGCAACAACAATGCATCGACTTCTATCTCGCTCACACTCAATATATTAACAATTGGGATTTGGTCGATTTGTCGTGCTACGAACTGCTTGGTAGCTGGCTCCTCGACAAAGACCGCAAGCTTTTATACGACCTTGCGCGCGACGGAAAAACCATCTGGGAACAGCGTATCGGGATGGTGAGCACCATGCAGTTTCTGCGCCATAACCAGCTTGACGATACATACAATATCGCTGAAATCTTTTTGGGGAAACCGCAACCGCTTCACGACCTGCTTCAAAAAGCCGTGGGATGGCTGCTGCGAGAAGCCGGAAAACGTGATGAGAAACGATTAAAAGATTGGTTGTCAACACGTTACAAGACGATGCCTCGCACCATGCTGAGGTACGCAATAGAAAAGTTCCCGGAAAACGAACGTAAGTCTTACTTGGAAAAGTAATTATTTCTCTTTTTTCTCGTAAAAATGCATGTCGATGATGTACTTGTACACCTCTTTCGGCACGAAATATCTCACATCCTTGCCTTCGCCTATGGCGTTTCTGATGAAAGTGGAAGAGACTTCAATCTCTGGTGCCTCCACAACTGTCACCGACGGGTGTTCCACTAACTCATTGCTGCTGTAGCCTTTACGCGGATAGACCATCAGATGATGGTACTGCAGAATCATCTCGTAGTTCTTCCATTTCTTGAAGCTCTCGATGTTGTCCATCCCGCAGATAAGGTAAAAATCGGTGTTCGGATGGCGTTCCTGAAGCCTCGTCAGCGTGTCAATGGTGTAAGACGGCTGCGGCATGTAAAACTCGATGTCGCACACCTGGAAACGCTCGTCGCCTTTTATCGCCATCTCCACCATATACATTCGATGACGGTCGGCAAGGAGCGACTTTTTGTCCTTGAACGGGTTCTGTGGCGACACCACAAACCAGATTTCATCCAAGCCACCATACTCCGCCAGATAGTTGGCGAGCATCAGGTGCCCGTTGTGAATTGGGTTGAATGACCCGAAAAATAACCCGATTTTTGTTTTCATTTTATATTGTGTAGGGACGCGGCGTGCCACGTCCCTACAATTGTTATAATATATTAAATAATTGTTCTTTTATCTTTTCCAGCTCATCTTTCATTTTGACCACAAGACGTTGAATGTCAGCGTCGTTGGCTTTAGAGCCGAGGGTGTTGATTTCGCGTCCCATCTCCTGTGCGATGAATCCGAGTTTCTTGCCGGCGCCCTCCTCGTCGATGGTCTCCTTGAAGTAGTCGCAGTGCTTGCGCAGACGTACCTTTTCCTCAGTGATGTCAAGCTTTTCAAGATAGAAAATCAACTCCTGCTCGAAGCGGTTTTCATCGTATTCGCCACTTGTAAGCTCCTGCAGATTCTTGATAAGACGGCCTTTGATGGTCTCGTGACGGTTCTTCTCGAAAGGCTCCACCTCGCCGAGATAGCCGAGAATCAAGTCGACACGTTTCAGCAAATCCTTTTTCAAAATCGCGCCTTCCTTGGCTCTGAAATCGTCAGTCATTGCGATGGCTTGCAGCAGTGTCTCCTTTATCTTTTCAAGAAACTCCTCGTCGTAATCCTGCTCCGGTGAGATGAAGATGCCCGGCATCCTGAACACTATCGCCGCCACGTCTTTCGACTCCGGGATGTTATACTCTTTTGAAATATTGTTAATCTGCTCGAGATACGATGCCACGACTTCCTTCTCGATATGGGTGTTTTGTGCCACGTCGGTGTTGGTGATGGTCATCATCACGTCGACTTTACCGCGTTGCAAGCGTGCCGCAATCTCGTTGCGATATTCAAACTCGTTAGCCTTGAGCTCCTGTGGAAGCTTTACTATAAGGTCTAACTGCTTGCTGTTTAATGTCTTAATCTCGACAGAGATGTTGTTTGTCTTAAAAATCTGCTCGGCTTTGCCGTAGCCTGTCATCGAACGAATCATCTTCAGAAATTTTTTTGCAAAGATAATAAAAAGTATTATTGTCAATGCATTTTTTGGAGTTTTAAAGCCATTAGCTATTAGCCATTAGCCAATAGTTTGTGTAGTCCAAAGCTAATGGCTAGTGGCTGTCGGCTAATAGCTAAAATAATTTTTCAGAAAAATGTAATATTATCAATTAATTTCTTTAACTTTGTGGATTCTTTAGAAAATAAGTCAATTCAAAAAATATTAACATTAAAAATTAGGATTTTATGTCAGAAAAAATGACTTCACAAGATTTCATGGAAATGGAAGCCAGATATGGCGCCCATAACTATCATCCGCTTCCGGTAGTCCTCGCCAAAGGTAAAGGCGCTAAGGTTTGGGACGTTGAAGGCAAAGAATATTACGACTTTTTGTCGGCATATTCAGCTGTCAACCAGGGTCACTGCCATCCGGCAATCCTCAAGGCTATGGCTGAGCAGGCTGAGAAACTCACCTTGAGTTCACGCGCATTCTACAACGACGCCCTCGGTCCATGGGAAAAATATGTCACAGAATATTTCGGTTACGACAAGGTTTTGCCGATGAACACAGGTGCTGAGGCTGACGAGACAGCTCTGAAGCTCGCACGCCGTTGGGGTACAATGTGCAAGGGCATCCCGAATGACGAGGTGACCATCGTGTGCTGCGAAGGCAACTTCCACGGCCGCACCATCACCATCATCACCATGTCGAACGACCCTGACTCGTATGCAAACTACGGTCCTCTGACACCTGGTTTCATCCGCATCCCTTACAACGATTCTGACGCATTGGAGAAGGTTCTCGCAAAGGACGGCAAGAAGATCGCAGGTTTCCTGTTGGAGCCAATCCAGGGTGAAGCCGGCGTTTACGTTCCGGATGAAGGTTATCTGAAGAAATGCTACGACATCTGCAAGAAATACAATGTTTTGTTCATGGCCGACGAGGTGCAGTGCGGTATCGCCCGTACAGGTAAGATGCTCGCTTGCGACCACGAAGGCGTGCGTCCTGACATCCTTATCCTCGGTAAGGCTCTCGGCGGCGGTGTGGTGCCGGTGTCAGCAGTGCTTTGCGACGACTACATCATGATGAACATCAAACCGGGTGAGCACGGCTCGACATTCGGCGGCAACCCAGTGGCGGCAAGAGTTTCTATCGCTGCATTGCAGGTCATCAAAGACGAACACCTGATGGAAAACGCTGAGCGTCTCGGCAAGATTTTCCGTGAGGAAATCATGAAAATCAACCACCCGATGATTCAGAAGGTGCGCGGCAAAGGTCTCTTGAACGCAGTTATTATCAAGCCTATGAACGGCAAAGAGGCATGGGATGTCTGCTTGAAGATGCGCGACAACGGCGTCCTCGCCAAGCCAACCCACCAGCACATCATCCGCTTCGCTCCACCATTAGTGATCACCGAAGCTGAATTGATGGAAGCTATCGAGAGAATCAAGAAATCGATAATGTCGTTCTAATCGCTCTCCGTCATTTCGACTGAAGCGAAGCGGAATGGAGAAATCTCCTACAATTTGCCGGAGATTTCTCCGCTCCCTACGGTTGGTCGAAATGACGTTTTTTATATATAACCATTAAAACTTAAACCATGAAAAAACTCCTAACATTAGCAATCATCATGATTGCAGTGACGATTGTATCGTGCAAAAAAGAAAATCCTGGCGATGGGGGTCAGCCGGGAAATAACATTGAAATTCAAATAACTGGAATTACCGATACCACAGCCACAAGTGCCGTTTGCCATGTGTCAATTACAGCTGACAATGTTGAGATAATTGAGCGTGGCGTCTGCTGGAATAAAAGTGGCGAGCCTACCGTGTCGGATTACTACACCTCAAAAGGTTCTGGAGACGGTGGGTTCTCACTCTATATAACCGAGCTTGAACCGACTACTAAATATTTTGTGAGAGCTTACGCTAAGTTTAAAAATGATGTGAAATATAGCAATGAGCTTGAATTCACCACATTGGAGGTTATCCTCTCTCGTGAGGTGCAAACATTGTATATGAGTCACATAACCGATGAATCGGCATGGTGTCATGCAAGAATTGTCGATTGGAAAGGTGTCGATGAGTTGTTTAGCTGGGGTTGTTGTTGGAGTACTACTCCTCATCCTGATTTTAATGACAGTACCAATTGGTCTGGAGCTATAATTGGCGGTGAATTTGTCACAGCACTGACTGAATTGACAGCTTCAACCAAATATTATGTCAGGGCCTATGTTGAAAATGCATCGGGCTTCTTTTACGGAAATGAGATTGAGTTTGTCGCTGAAAACGAAGAGCCGCATCCCAATCCGTGGTCGCCGGAGCCTGTCAATGGGCAAATTCCAGTTGAAGTGTTGCCGGAAGCATTAGCTGCCGAGATTGGTCAGTATATGAATATTTATTCAGGTGAAACTCCTTTAATTATTGATAGTTTGTATAATTCGAGCCCTCACAAGCTGTTTCATACAACTTTCGACGAGCCTGCCGACACGGTCTATCACGACCTTCGTTTCCAATTTGTCAAAAAAGACAATAAAGTCGATTTGATTGAATGGGTGTTTGACAATTATGCCCAGTATTATTATCCTATTGCCTTCAGAGACTTGTATATGATTGGCTCGGGTAATAATTTCACGGCGTATTATCTTGAAGAAGATTATTCGAATGGCAAATATACCAAGACAGTCACAATCTTAAGCGGCACTTTTGACGAGGCAAACAACGCTGTTAACGATTTCAAAATAGCTGAAATTCTTCTCAAGACTTACGGCAACCCGAATCTTCCGCCAGAGAATTCATACCGTATAGTAGGTGATGCCGACGGCGTTTCGGAGTATTATCCAATGCCTTATTGATGATATGGATTGGTTCAAAACCCAAATATTAAACGATAAACCCGTTGTCTTCGATCCGCTTCGGAGACAATGGGTTTCTTTAACTCCAGAGGAGCAGGTGCGCCAGAAAATGCTGTATTACCTCGTGGAGACACGAAAAGTGGCAGCAGGACTCATTGCCGTGGAGTATTCCATTAAAGTGAATAACCTCCCGAAGCGTGCCGACATCGTGGTCTTCAACAAGCTCGGCGAGCCGCAGATGATAGTGGAATGCAAAGCGGAAACAGTACCGATAACCGAAAAAGTCTTAGACCAAGCCATCAGATATTACTCCGGCCTGAAAGTGAAATATCTCACTTTGACTAATGGTAAGACGATGTTTTGCTATAAAGTGGAAGAAGGGAGAATAGAGGCTTTAACGGAGTTCCCATTGTAGTCGTCATTTCGACCGAAGCGTAATGTAATGGAGCGTAGTGGAGAAATCTCATCCATTATTTGAGATTTCTCGATTTCGCTTTGCTGCACTCGAAATGACGAACCTTGTTAAGTAACCTATTCCGAAACCAAGTAAAACACCCAACGCTGCCCCACAAATCACATCGCCGGGGAAATGCGCTCCCATGTAAATCCTGCTGTAAGAGACCACTGCCGCCCAAGGAAACATCACCCAGCCGATTTTACGATAGTGTTTCCGCATCGTCATGTAGATGAGCGACGCCAATGCAAAGGTGTTGGCAGCATGCGACGACATGAAGCCGTACTTTCCGCCACAGTGACCGTCAGGTAGATATACAAGGTCTTTTATCAACGGGTCGTGACACGGCCTGAGTCGCATAACCATAGGCTTGAAGATGTGGGAAGCAATCTGGTCGGATAATGTGATTGCAACAACCACGCCGAGGAGAACCCACAAGCCTTTCCACTTGTATTTGTAAAAAACCAGAAACACCAGCACCGCATAAAACGGAATCCAGCCCTTCTCCGATGAGATGAACGTCATCACAGGGTCGAGCCACCCAACGTGCAAGCCGTTGAGAAACAGAAAAAGCTGATGATCCCAATTATTTAACATAAGTTACCAGTTTTTTGTTTAACTTCTCACTGCTAACTTCTAACTCCTAACTAAGTGAAAGCCAAATCAAATCCTTCAATTCCTTGATTCCATCGCCTGTGGCCGAGCTGATAAACAGATGCGGCACCTTTTTCGGGAGATGTTTCTTAATCTCTTTCTTCGTGTCTTCGTCAATCAAATCGCACTTGCTGACCGCCAAAATACGTTTCTTGTCAAGCAATTCCGGATTGTATTTCTTCAACTCGTTTAACAAGACATCGTATGCTTCTTTCACATCCGGACTGTCGGCAGCGACGAGGAACAGCAATATAGAGTTTCGCTCGATATGGCGTAAGAATCTGATTCCCAGTCCTTTACCGTCTGAAGCGCCTTCGATGATTCCAGGGATGTCGGCCATGATGAACGACTTGAAGTCATAATACGGCACGATGCCGAGGTTAGGTGTCAGAGTGGTGAACGGATAGTCGGCAATCTCAGGTTTTGCTGCTGAAACCACTGAAAGCAACGTCGATTTCCCTGCATTCGGGAAGCCTACGAGACCTACATCGGCCAACAGCTTCAATTCGATGATGATCCATCGTTCTTCTGATGGCTCACCAGGCTGCGAGAACTTCGGTGCCTGCATGGTGGCAGTCTTGAAGAAGGTGTTGCCTTTGCCGCCGCGTCCGCCTTTCATGATGACGATTTCTTGTCCGTCTTCGGTCACCTCGCCAAGCTGTTCGTGTGTCTCCGCGTCATATGCCATGGAGCCCAGCGGCACCTCGATGATGACGTTATTGCCCTGTGCGCCGGTTCTCTGGTTGGCGCCTCCCGACTCGCCGTCGCCGGCAAAGAGGTGTTTGGTGTAACGCAGATGCAGTAGCGTCCACAGCTGAGCGTTGCCTTTCAGGATGACGTCGCCACCCTTGCCTCCGTCGCCGCCGTCAGGACCGCCCTTTGGCACGTATTTCGCATGGTTGAAATGCATCGCGCCATTGCCGCCCTTGCCCGAACGACAGAATATCTTCACGTAATCAACAAAATTTGAATTTGCCATTTTATATCAGTTAGAAGTTAGAAGTTAGTAGTTAGTAGTTTCGGATTTAACTTCTCACTTCTAACTACTAACTTCTAACTATTAAAATTCGTCTTCTTCTATTTCTTCCGGTGTCGCCACGGCGTTCTGTTCCTCCTCGTATTTGTCGCAGTCGAAATCCAAATCCACATTCGCCAAAGGCTTCTTGAAATCGCCTTGGCTGATGTGCAACGTCGGGTCGGCGTACACCTTTTTCATATATAATGCCCAGATCGGCAACGCCATGTTGGAGCCTTGTCCGAGCGCTATCGTCTTGAAATGCACCGAGCGGTCTTCGGCGCCTGTCCACACTCCGGTGGTGAGGTCAGGGGTGATGCCCATAAACCATCCGTCGCTCTGGTTCTGCGTGGTTCCGGTCTTGCCGGCTATCGGGTTTCTCAAGCCGTATTTGAATCTCAGACGGATGCCGGTGCCTTCATACACAACGCCTTTCATAAGCTCGATCATCTTGTAGGCTGTCACGTCGTCCATCGCCTCGCGCTGCTCAGCTTTGAAGGTCTCTATGATGTTGCCGTTCTTGTCTTCGATTTTCGTGATGAAGATAGGCTTCACGTAAACGCCTTTGTTGGCGAAGGTGCTCATGGCGCCCACCATCTCGTAGAGCGAGATGTCGCACACGCCGAGGCATATCGAAGGCACTGCTGGGATGTCTGACTTCACACCCATCCTGCGCGCCATCTGGATGACGGCTTCCGGACCGAAACGTTTCATCAGATAGGCCGAGATGCGGTTGTTGGAATGCGCCAATGCCCATCTCAGAGTGACTTCCTCGCCGAATTTGTTCTTGCCCGAGTCTTTCGGCTCCCAGAATTTCCCGTCAGGGAGCTGGATGCTGTAGCTGATGTTCGGGACCTTGGTGCATGGCGTGTATTCTCCTTCCTGCATCGCCAGTGAGTATAGAAACGGCTTGAATGTCGAGCCCACCTGACGTTTCGCCTGCGTCACGTGGTCATACTGGAAGAAACGGTAGTCGTTGCCACCCACGTAAGCCTTCACATGACCCGTGCCTGTCTCCACCGACATCAGCGACGACTGCAGGAAATACTTGCTGTAACGTATCGAATCCATCGGGCTGAGGACGGTGTCGATAGGCCCTTCCCATGAGAACAGCGTCATATGTGTCGGGGTGTTGAAGTTGGCGATGATGGAGTCCATGCTACATCCGGCTTTCTTCAGCACACGGTAACGCTCAGAGCGTTTCATCGACAATATCATGATTTTCTCGACATCTTCGTCTGTAGGCAACGCAAATGGAGCTTTCTTGTCGCCTTTCCAATGGCTGTAAAATGCCGGTTGTAAATCCAATGCGAGATGTTCGCGCACCGCATCTTCAGCGTATTGCTGCATCCTCGAGTCGATGGTGGTGTATATGCGCAGACCGTCTTTATAGATATTGTAAGGCGTGCCGTCTTGTTTGAAATGTGTCTTCGCCCAGTCGTGCATCATGCCTCTCAGAAACTCGCGGAAATATGTCGCCTGTCCCGCTCTGTGGTCGAGGATGCCGAAATGCGACAAGTCGATAGGTATCTGCGACACGGAGTCGTAGACCCCACTCGTGATGAATCCGTTGGTCTCCATGCGTTTCAACACGAGGTTACGGCGGTTCAATGCGTTGTTGGGGTTACGTTTCGGACTGAATTTCGTCGGCGCGTTGACGACTCCGGCAAGCAAAGCGGCTTCCTCTAAATTGAGTTCATCAGGCTCCTTGCTGAAGAACGTCTCCGCCGCTTTCTTGATGCCGAAAGCGTTGTGCCCGTAGAACACGGTGTTGAGATACATCGCGATGATCTCGTCTTTTGAATAGTTGTACTCCAGCTTCGTCGCGGTCACCCATTCCTGCAGCTTCCTGATGACGAGTTTCACCTTGCTCAGGTTCTCCCCGCGAGGGAAGAGGTTTTTCGCGAGCTGTTGCGTTATGGTGCTGCCACCACCCTGGTCGCTGTTACCGGTCATGAGGCCTTTTGCCACCCTTAAAAGCGCGCGCTTGTCGATGCCGCTGTGCTCGTAAAATCTCACGTCTTCGATGGCGATGAGCGCGTGGATAAGGTCGGGAGAGATGTCCTCATAGCTGACATTGGAACGGTTCTCGATGTAATATGTGCCCAAAATCTTGCCGTCGGCGGAGATGATTTCGGTGGCAAGGTTGGTCTCAGGGTTCTCAAGCTCCTCGAAAGTAGGCATCTCACCGAACCACTCATGCACTATGCCGTGGAAAAGCAGGAACACCGACAGTCCGAACATGACAAAAAGAGTCCACAGGACTATCATGTAGACCTTGATATCTTTTTTCTTGTTAGATTTTCTCTTTTTCGCCATAACTTATTGTTTTTCAAAGCAAATGCCGATGTCAGAGATGCCTTTCAGCTCTTTCTCGCGCATCGCCTGTTCTATCTCAAAATGGTAATCGCCCTTTAACGGGAAACGCAGGGCTGGGTTTAACATGATTTTTGCCGACCTGAAGGTGCCGCTGCCTTTGCTTATCCATCTGCCGTCGTGACGGGCAAAGGTGCACTCGATGGTGTCGTGCGTGACGTTGCCGTTAGGAAACTCCGTATGCATGAAGATAAACAGATTGCTGTAACGGTAATTCTCCAAATGCCTGATATTCAGATAGAAAGCATAGTCTGTAAGGGTGTCGTCAACGGTAACATCGAAACGGGCAAAGTTCTCGTTGTCCCACTTTGCATCATTGAACACCACGCTCTCGTCGTACAGCGTGTTACGGCCGCACGAGAACATTAAAAGAGTTATCGCTATCGCAATTATTAGTTTTTTCATATTAATATTTATTCGTCATTTCGACCGACCGAAGGGAGCGGAGAAATCTTCTCCATATAATTGATTCGTAATATTCAAATGCCGGAGATTTCTCGACCACACTCCGTTTCGCTCGAAATGCCGGGTGGATTATTCCAACTTCGACAAATCAGCCGGTTTTCCTTCTTCTCCGTAGTCGTTGTTCTTTTGTTCCTTGATGAACGCGAAGTCCTCAAGCTGTTCCGGCATCACGCCTTTTTTGTTGTCTTCGATGATGGCCTTCACCTGTTCCACAGGAATAGCCATCATATTGTTTCTGTCAAACGGGTATGAATACCACATCAAACCCTTGAAGATGTCGATTTTCTGATATATTCCGTCGCCTTTCTTGGTCTTCAAAACGATGCGGTTGTCCGGGAATCCTTTCAGTGCGTCGACGTAAGCATCGTACTCGTAGTTGAGGCAGCATTTCAGTTTTCCGCATTGTCCGGCGAGCTTCTGCGGGTTCGGTGAGAGCTGCTGCACTCTTGCCACGTTGGTTGTAACCGACTGAAAATCAGTGATCCACGAGGCACAGCATAGCTCGCGGCCGCATGAGCCGATGCCACCTAACTTTGCAGATTCTTGTCGGAACCCGATCTGACGCATCTCCACGCGCACATGGAACTCCTCTGCCAATTTCTTGATGAGCTCGCGGAAGTCGACACGGCCGTCAGCAGTGTAGTAGAAGATTGCCTTTGTTCTATCTCCCTGATATTCAATATCGTTGAGCTTCATCTCAAGCTTCAGGCTCGATGCGATTTCACGGCTTCTGTACAGCGTGTGGTCTTCCTGACGTATGGCCTCGATGAACTTCTCCACATCGTTGACACGCGCGCGGCGGTAAATCTTCTTCAGCTCCTCGACAGGTGTGTTGTTTTTCTTGCGTTTGCGTTGTTTCTCGATGAGTTCGCCCACCATTGTCACGATGCCGATGTCATGTCCGATGGCTGTCTCAACCGCAACTAACTCTCCTTCAAGGAGATGCATCTCCGAAGGGTAGCTGTAGAAGTCTTTTCTGTCGTTCTTGAAACGCACCTCGGCAACTAAGAGCTCGCCTTCTTTCGGTGTCTCGTTCTCGTAGTCCTTGAGCCAGTTGAAACTGTCGAGCTTGCATTGTCCGTGGTGCAAAACGTTGCTTGCGAACTCGTATTTGTCGGCTTTTATACGGCATCCGCGGTGGAAATCGTTGGTGAGCGTCTTCTTCATGTCGTCGTGCAACGGCCATGTAGCCTTAAACTCCTCGCCCTCGTCTTGCTTGTTCACCATCTGGTCTTCCATCTCCTCGTCTTTCATATTGAGTTTCTGAGGTGCAGATTTCAGCAGACTGTCAAGAATTTCTTCTTCTTTTATATTTAGATCCAAATCTTTTTCTTCCATAAAAACAAATTACTCCAATATATATTAATAACCTGCAAAGATAGTGAAAATTATATTACGAACCTTTATTTTTTGTATTTTTGCGGAATGAAGCATATTTTTGGTTCGACACGCGAAAAAGACGAGCAGCAACGCAGCGCACGTTTTGTTATGATGACGGAAAGTCCTGTGCGTCAGCTTGTTATGAAGATGGCGGTCCCGACTATCATCTCCATGATGGTGACGGCGCTGTACAATATCGTCGATGCGTTTTTTGTCGGCCATATCAGCACCGAGGCGACGGCTGGCGTGGGTGTTTCGTTCGCATACATGACGTTCATCAACGCTATCGGTTTTTTCTTCGGTCACGGCTCCGGTAACTTCATCTCCACGGCACTTGGAGCAAAGAAATATCACGAGGCGGAGAAGATGGCGGCCACAGGTTTCATCTCCTCGATGACGGTGGGCACGATAGCCGGTGTCGTCGGACTGTTCTTGCTCTCGCCGCTTTCGCGAATGATGGGCGCCACTCCCGACATCGTGCCGTCGTCCAATGATTATCTGTTGTTTATCCTCATCGGGACACCGTTCATGATGTCGTCGCTGACACTCAACAACCAGCTGCGTTTGCAGGGTAACGCACGTTATGCGATGGTGGGGATAGCCACCGGCGCGGTGCTTAACATCTTCCTCGACGCGGTGTTTATCTACGGCTTCGGCATGGGTGTGATGGGCGCGTCGCTGGCGACCTGCATCAGTCAGATGGTAGGTTGGGCTGTGCTGCTCCTCGGCACTGAGAGAAGCGGCAACGTGCATATCAGATTCAGAAATTTCACTCCTACATTACGCAGCTATATCGACATCTTCAACGGCGGAATGCCCTCGTTGTGCCGGCACGTCTTCGTGTGTGTCAGCACCATCATGCTGAACCGTTACGCCGCATATTATGCCGCTCCGGGCACTGAAGCGAGTGCCATCGCCGCTTTCGCCATAGTGTCACGGGTGATGATGTTTGCCTTCTCGCTGATTCTCGGAATAGGGCAGGGGTTCCAGCCGGTATGTGGCTTCAACTACGGCGCCGGACTCCATGAACGTGTGCGTCAATCGTTCATCTTTACTACGGAACTGGCGACTATAGTGCTGATAATCATGTCGATAACGTTTGCCGTCTTCGCTCCCGACATCGTCAGGGTGTTCAGAAGCGAGGACGCCGAACTGATAAAAATAGGCACAAGAGTGCTTTGGTGGCAGTGCATCTCGTTCCCACTCATCGGGGTGAGCACCGTCACCAATATGATGTATCAAACTACTCGTAAAACGTTTATCGCCACGCTGCTATCGATGGGACGCCAAGGCATTTTCTTCATCCCGACCATCATGATTCTGCCTCTTTTCATAGGTTTTCAAGGTGTTGAGATGACGCAGGCTATCGCCGATGCCCTGACGTTTTTGTTGGCGTTGCCGTTCGCATTTCAGGAGATAAAGGATAAGAAGGATAAGAAGGATAAGAAGGATAAGAAAAGATAAGAAAAGATAAGAAAAGATAAGAAAGATAAGCGCCTTACGGCTGATAAACTTATCCTCCTTATCCTTCTTATCAGCGAAGCGCTTATCCATTAAAACAAGCAGCTGTCCAATGCCGCTTTAATCGCTTCCTTATCGAGTTTCTGTCCGATAAACACTATCTTTTCCATTCTGTCGCCGTATTCCTCGTCCCAGTCTTTCAGGATGCTCGGGTCGCGCTCCACAAACTGCTGGAGCTCCTCTTTCGATGCTGTCGCAAACCAATAGCCGGCTTCGGTGAGTTTCTTCTGTCTTCCTGCCGTCTCGAAGATATACGACATGTCTTGATTGTCAGCGAAATAGCACAGTCCCTTGCAACGGATGATGTTCTTCGGCCAGTTGTTCAAGACGTAATCGTTGAACTTCAACGTGTCAAACGGTCTTCTGTTGAAATAGACAAATGTTCCTATGCCGTATTCTTCAGCTTCGCCCTCGTCTTCGTCATGGTCGTGGTGGTGATGGTGTTCATGTTCATGCTCATGATGGCGTTCGTGTTCATCATGATCGTCATCATCGTGTTCGTCACGTCCTTCGATGATTTTTATCCAGCCTGCGGAGCCGTTAACTTCATTATAATCAAACATTTGCGTGTTTATAATCTTGTCTAAATCGACGTTTGCGTAGTCGCACTCGATGATTTCGGCGTCAGGCTGCAGGTTCTTCACAATCTGACGGATGCGTTCCAGTTCTTTCGGCTCCACTTCCGACACCTTATTTAATAATACGATGTTACAGAACTCAATCTGCTCGATGACGAGGTTCTCAATGTCGTCTTCGTCGATGTTTTCGTTCTTGAGGCTGTCGCCGCATGCGAATTCGTCTTTCATTCTGAGTGCGTCGACCACAGTCACGATGCAGTCGAGACGTGGGGTGCCAAATTGTGTGTATTCCCTGCCCATGCTTGGGATTCCGGCGATGGTGCGTGCTATCGGCTCAGGCTCGCAGATGCCGCTGGCTTCGATGACGATGTAGTCGAAACGTCCCATCTTCATGATGTCGTTGAGCTGTTCGATGAGGTCCATCTTCAAGGTGCAGCAGATGCATCCGTTCTGCAAAGCCACCAGGCTCTCGTCTTTCTTGCCTACGATGCCGCCTTTCTGGATGAGGTCGGCGTCGATATTTACCTCGCCTATGTCGTTGACTATCACTGCAAATTTGATGCCTTTCTTGTTTGAAAGGATATGATTTACCAATGTGGTTTTTCCGCTTCCGAGATAACCGGTCAAAAGCAGTACCGGAGTTTCCATTCTACTCATTTTGTCTATTTTTTTGTTTTTTCAGTTTGCAAATATACGATATTTTTAGCCATTAGCAACTAGCCATTAGCCATTAGCGAAAAAAACTATTGGCTAATGGCTAATACCTAATGGCTAATTTTGTAATTTTGTGCCCGTTATGAAAAAGTCTTTAGGTCATATTTCAGCTTTTGTCGCCTACACGATTTTTGGCTTTAACATCATCATTTGCAGGGACTTGTCAACTCTTGCGCTGGTCTCTCCTATGGGGTTGTTCTGCTTTCGCGCAATAGGTGCGGCTGTACTTTTCTGGCTCGTGTCGCTGTTTCAGCCTCAGGAAAAAGTCGAGAAGCAGGATTTCCTGAAGATTTTCATCGCCTCGATGCTTGGGCTGTTCCTCACACAGATTTCGTTCCTGAAGGCGAGCACCATGACTACGCCTTTCGACACCAGCATCCTCACCCCGTTGACGCCGATTTTCACTATGTTTATCGCCGCTGTCGTCTTGAAAGAACCTATCACTTGGAAGAAATCCGGCGGTGTGGCGCTGAGTTTTATCGGAGTCATCTTCTTGGTTTTCAATACAGTACGCGTTGAGAGCGGCTCGGTGACTGAGACAACTCCTATGGGTATCGTCTACATGATTGGCAACTGCATCTTTTTTGCTTTGTATCTCGGCGCTTTCCGTCCGCTTATCGCAAAATACAGCGTCGTTACTTTCATGAAGTGGATGTTTCTGTTTTCGGCTATCGTTGCCATTCCGTTCGATATCAAGGAGTTAGCGAGCCTGAATATCGCTGCGTTACCGACAAAATATCTCCTTGAACTTGGTTTCTTGATTCTCTTCGCCACCTTCGTCGCCTATTTCCTTATTCCTGTGGGGCAGAAGGTGTTGCGACCTACAGTTATAAGCCTTTACGGTTATCTTCAGCCTATTATCGCCACCGTGATGGGCATCGCCACCGGCATGGATCATCTCACATGGCAAAAGGTTTTGGCAGCGGTTCTTGTCTTCACCGGAGTGATTTTAGTTAACAAAAGTAGGGCAAAAGATTAAAAAGCACCATTTCCTTGACGGCAATCCCATATAGAAGATATATAAACTTTATCATTTTCAATAAAATAATATATTTTATAAGTTAATACGACCAAAAATCTGTATTCTCTGATATGGGTGAAGTCTTCATCTTTTTTTCCAATATACGGCATCTTTTTTAAAATGTCGACACTATGGATGATTATACCAATTCTACGTTTGGCTACACCTTCGCTTGCAAAATGTTTGTAAAAACTGTAAATGGTTTCAATTTCAGTTGATGATCTTTTTAGCCAAATAATTTCATACTCCGTATCGTTTACAAATTGTTTCATGGTTTTCGGTGTCTCCTTTTTGGTAATCGGTTTCGGCTTCGCGGAGTGAGAACTCCATCTGTTCTTGAGTATAAGTGCAAGGTAACGACATTCCACTAAGGATTGCTACCGCTTCGGAAAGCAGTTCCTCATTATCGGTTTGCGATACCAACACAGATGCCCGTTTGCGTAATTTTTGTAAAGTTTCCATTTGGTTAGTTTTTTATATTAAAATTGTGGCTCGGCATTAAGAGCTTAATGCCATTAACACCGAGCCATTTTTTTTGTTTATTTTTTCTCCTTTTTGTAAAGCGCGTATCCTGCACCGAGTGCTGTCAGCACCACGAGGCCGCTGCCGAGCGGAGCAGGGGTGTCGCCGCCACCATGACCAGGTGTGTTAGGTCCACCGCCTCTGAAGAGATCGTTGTTGAAATCATCAAACTCGTCGAGACCGTTGCTGATGTCGCTCCAGTCGTTGAAGAAATCGTCTCTTCCGCCGCGCTGCTGGGCACTTGCGCAGAGACCTACTGTCAGAACCAATACTACTGCTAATAATATCTTTTTCATTATATTTTCCTCCTATATTTATCTAACAATAATTTTCTGTGTCTTCACTTCCGTTCCAACCATTCTGAAGATGTAAACTCCAGTGTTGAATGCATCTGTGCTGATGCGCTTGTCGCCGTTAACATTGTAGCCTGTCACGAAGCGTCCGAGGACGTCGAACACCTGCAATGTGCCTTCGCCGCTGACAAAGATTTCGTCGCCAATCTGGTGAGCGAAGTTGTCGTTTGTGTAGTTCTCGTTGACACCGGTGTAGTTGTTGAAGTCGAACACGAGATAGAAACGGTCGGCGTTGTCGCTTTCCGAAGCCTTGAATGTGTAGCTCGGCTCAACCAGCAGGTCGATTTCAGTATTTTTGATGTTGTCGATGAGATGCATGTAGTTGAGGTTCTCGATGTTCTTTGTCTCAACAGTGATTGTGTAGAA
>JAGCFU010000071.1 GCA_017649945.1 Bacteroidales bacterium
ATTACCTCGCCAGTTCTGTAATGTTTTGCGTACATGCGGATGACCTCAGGCTCACCGGCCCAGTTCTCCATTATTTGCGACGGCAGCTCCACATAGTCGTGAGGCACGTTGCCGCATGTTCTGCTGTATCTTCCTTTCGAGAAAAAGGCGTGCAGCGAGTGTCCGAACTCATGCCACATGGTCTCTGTCTCGTCCCAGTTGAGCAGGGCAGGGGTGTCGCCCGATGCCGGGGTGAAGTTCATAACCAACTGAATCAGAGCGGGATGCCACACGTCTTTGATGTCGTAGCCGCCTTCGCGGAACGAGGTGCACCATGCGCCGCTGCTCTTCGACTCACGCGGATAATAATCCAAATAAAGCAATCCGAGGATGGAGCCGTCGAAGTCTTTAACCTCGTAGGTTTCTACACCTTCAAAATAGACAGAGATGTCGGTTCTCTTCTCGAATGTGACGCCATATAATTTGTTGGCAGCAATGAACATGCCGTTGCGGACGTTGTCCAACGAGAGATAAGGTCTGATGTAGTTTTCATCGAAATCATATTTCGCCTTGCGGAGCTTTTCGGCAAAATACCACCAGTCATAACGTTCAACATTGTAATCGCACAAGGAAACAACCATGCCTTCTTGTTCCGACAATCTTTTTTCTTCCGCAAGCACTTCAAGATATTGGATGTGGCTCATTTCGTCCAATTCCTTCTTGGCTAATTCATTAGCGGCCTTGAAGATGTCGCCGAGGAACTTGTCAACGGTTTTGTCGTCTTTTGCCATGTTGACATCGAGCACGTAGTTGGCGTAGTTGTCGAAACCGAAGAGTTGAGCTTTTTGCAGTCTCAACGCCAGCATTTCCTTAATAATCGCCTTGTTGTCGTATTCGTTGTTGTTGTCGCCGCGGTTGTAATATGCCTCGTACATCTTTTCGCGTAACATTGAGTTGTCGGAATACGTCAGGAACGGAATGAGGCTCGGCTTGCTCAAAGTGAACACCCATTTGCCATCCATGCCGTCTTTCTTTGCCTGCTCGGCGGCGGCATCTATGCTTGACTGAGGCAGACCTGCGAGATTTGCTTCGTTGTCGATGACGAGTTTGAAATTGCTGTTTTCCTTCAAGAGGTTGTTGCCGAACTGCAAGCTTAAAATAGAAAGACGCTCGTTGATTTCACGCAGTTTTGCCTGATTTTTTTCGCTCAGACCTGCGCCGTTGCGGATGAAGTCGTTGTAATATTTCTCAACTACGCGCTTTTGCTGGTCGTCGAACTCCATATTGTCGCGGCGGTCGTAAACAAATTTTATTCTATCGAAAAGTTTGGAATTCATTGCGATGTCGTCGCCATGAGCCGTTATGAGAGGCATCACTTCTTCGGCAATCTGCTGCATCTCGTCGTTGTTCATGCACTCCATCATGTTGAAGAACACGCCGCTGACCTTGGCGAGCAGCTCGCCCGATTTGTCGTAAGCCCAGATGGTGTTTTCAAAAGTGGGAGCCTCAATGTTATTGCAAATAGTCTCGATTTGGGCTTTCTGCTGCTTCATTCCTTCGATGAAAGCAGGCATATAATGCTCGTTTTTTATCTTATCGAAAGCCGGAGCCTCGAGATATGTGCCATAATCTGAGAAAAACGGATTGTTTTTGCAATTATCTGAGTTACAAGAAGTTAAACCGATTACACTCATTGCCAAAATGATTAAGATGTTTTTAATTTTCATGATTTTACGATGTTTGTAGAGATTGCAAAGATACAAAAAAAAGTTGGAAGTTAGGAATGAGAAGTTAGAAGTTTTTTGATTGTAACTTTTTTTCTTGCATATTTAAAATAAATATAATATATTTGCAACTCCTAACTGCAAACTTCAAACTAATAACTATAAAACATGGCATATATCTCTTTCGACAAACGGCAATTGGTGAACCTGGAGTTCACGATGAACAAGGAGATTCTGCGCTCCAACCGTTCGGGAGCTTTTTATAATACTACGATAATTGGCTGTAACACAAGGAAATACCATGGCTTACTGGTGGTTCCGCAACCTCAGCTCGACAACAACAACCACGTGCTGCTGTCGTCGATCGACGAGACTATTATCGCGAACAAGGAAGAGTTTCACCTGGGCGTGCATGAGTATCAGGACGGTACGGTTGCGCCGCGCGGTCACAAATATTTGCGTGAGTTCACCGCTGAGCCTATTCCTAAGCTGAGATACCGTGTCGGAAGCTCGATTCTGACGAAAGAATATATCTTTGAGGAGAAAGAGCCGCGAATCCTTATCCGTTACACCCTTGAGGATGCAATGCAGCCTATCACGTTGCGCTTGATGCCGTTCCTCGCGTTCCGTAACGTGCACATGCTGACGCATGAGAATCATGTGGCGAACCGCAAATACTATCCGCTGAAGAATGGCGCGGCATGGCAGATGTACGAGAACTACGATACGCTGTGTTTCCAGACCTCAAAGGCTAACGAATACACACACTGCCCGTTGTGGTATAAAAACATCTTTTATATCCGTGAGTTTGAGCGCGGCTACGATGCCGTCGAAGACCTTTATGTGCCAGGTTTCTTTGAAGTAACAATGAAGAAAGGCGAGAGCGTTGTTGTCTCGGCGGCTTTAGATGAGCGTAATCCGGCTTTGTTTAAGAAACAGTTTGACAATCAGATAGAACACCGCATCCCGCGTAACAGCTTCGAACACTGCCTGCAGAACTCAGCGCAGCAGTTCATTATAAAGGGAGAGGATGGAACCCGTATGTTTGCCGGCTTCCCATGGTTCGGCTCATGCAGCCGCGACACTTTCCTGTCATTGCCTGGAATTTGTCTGGCAAACGGCGACGAGAAGACATTCAAGGAGCTGCTGAAATACTTTATTGAGAGAATGCATGGTGCGTTTTTCCCACATAAATACTACCAGAAGAGCCTTTATTACACCGCTGTCGACTCTCCGCTGTGGTTTTTCATGAACCTTCAGAAATATGAGTCGATGCTGGGCAAAGAGCGTAAAGCCATCTGGCGCGAATACGGCAATGTCATCACTACCATCCTCGACAGCTTCATCAACGGCACCGATTTCAACGTTAAGGCGCAGGACAACGGATTGCTTTACGCAGGCAATGAGAATCTGGCTCTTACCTGGATGAACGTGTTCTGCGACGGCAAGCCTTGGACGCCGAGAACCGGATATGCAATAGAGGTTAACGCATTGTGGTACAACGCATTGCGTTATGGTGTGGAGCTTCTGAAAGCCGCCGACAAGAAAAATCAGCATCTGAAGACTTGGAATGATATCGCCGACAAGGTCGAGAAGTCGTTTTTGCCAGTGTTTTATGACGAAAAGAATGACATGTTCTACGATTACGTCAACGAGAAGGAGAAAAACAATATGGTGCGCCCGAACATGCTTCTTGCCGGTTCGCTGCGTTATTCGCCACTCGACGACAGAATGAAGAAACGTATCTTGGATATCACGCGCTCTGAATTGCTGACAATCAGAGGGTTACGTTCGCTGTCGCCGCGTGATGAGCATTATCGTGGTGTGACTATCGGCAACCACCGTGAACGTGAGCAGGCATATCATATGGGAACCGTATTCCCTTGGCTGATAATGCCTTACACGGATTTATGCGTTAGAATTTACGGGAAAACGGCTCTGCCATACCTTGAAGATTTGTACAACGGCTTCGAGCAGGCCATCTTCGAGAACGGCATCGGCAGCATTTCTGAGATATACGACGGCAATCCGCCTCATGAGGCACGAGGCTGTATCTCGCAGTCGACGAGCGTGGCGGCACTGCTGTATTTGAATCATGTGATTAATTACTTAAGAAATGATGATCCTCTGTATGCGATTCATCATGTCTTTGGTAATAATAACTCAAAAACTAATAAACTATGAGAGTCTTGATGTTTGGTTGGGAGTTCCCGCCTCATATCACTGGCGGTCTCGGAACAGCATGCTTCGGCATGACAAAAGGTCTCGCCAAGAACGGCGTGGAGGTGCTCTTCGTGGTGCCTAAGGCTCACGGCGATGAGGACCAGACCAGCGTGCGTCTGCTTAACGCCTCCGACGTGACAGTCGACATCGACCATGAGACGGAGCGAAGCTACTGGGACAGAGTGCAATATATGGAGATTGGCTCAAATATCATCCCTTACGTGGGGCCTGAACAATATGCCACGATGTATGAGGAAATGCGTCATGCCACGCAGGGATTTCACAGCTCGGTGTTCGCGCCAAGATACGAGTTCTCTGGCAAATACGGTGCAAATCTCATGGAAGAGGTGGCACGTTACGCTTTGATAGGCTCGTCGCTCGCCACACAATATGATTTTGACGTTATTCATGCACACGACTGGCTGACGTATTCGGCAGGAATCGCCGCGAAAGAGACTACAGGCAAGCCACTCGTAGTTCACATGCACGCTACGGAGTTCGACCGCTCAGGCGAGAACATCAACACCGACGTGTACGCCATCGAACGGCGCGGAATGGAGGCGGCAGACCTCGTAATCACGGTGAGCGACTGGACAAGAAACATCGTCATTGAGAAATATGGAATCAATCCCGACAAGGTGATTACAGTGCATAACGCGGTGGAACCGAGCGACAAATCTCTCGACGAATACGAGCGCAGTGGCCTGAAAAACAAAGTGGTGACGTTCCTCGGTCGTATCACATATCAGAAAGGTCCGGAGTATTTTGTGGAGGCTGCGTACAAAATCTTGCAGGTCGACCCGAGCATACATTTCGTAATGGCAGGCACCGGCGACCTCTTGCAGAAGATGATAAAACGTGTGGCACAGCTCAAGATCGGTGCTAATTTCCATTTCACGGGCTTCTTGAAAGGCAACGACGTCGACCAGATGTTTGCCATGACAGATGTCTTCGTAATGCCTTCAATATCAGAGCCTTTTGGTATCGTGCCGCTTGAAGCGATGCGACTGAAGGTGCCGGTTGTCATCTCAAAACAGTCGGGAGTTTCGGAAGTTGTCGAGCATGCTCTGAAAGTCGATTTCTGGGACATCAACGGTCTCGCCGACGCCATCTACGGAATCTGCAAATACAAGGCAGTGAACGACATTTTCCGTAAGGAAGGAAAAGAAGAAGTCGATAATCTGAAGTGGGAATACGCCGCGAAGAAGATTAAAAATGTTTATGAATTAGCAATAAATAAAAAATAAGATATATGAGAAATTTATGTTTTTATTTCCAAGTGCATCAGCCGTACAGGCTCCGCACGTATCGTTTCTTCGATATCGGAAAACGTCATTTTTACTATGACGACTATAACAACCGCATCACGATGCAACGCGTGGCGGAGCGATGCTATCTTCCAATGAACAACCTGATGCTCAGGAAGATAGAAGAACTTGGAAACAAAATGAAGTTCGCGATTTCGTTCTCGGGAACCGCCATCGAGCAGATGGAAGTGTATGCTCCGTACGCTCTGGAAAGCTTCAAGAAGCTTGTCGCGACAGGCAATGTGGAGGTGTTGGCTGAGACATATTCGCATTCGGTGGCCTCGCTGATGAATAAAGATGCTTTCAAGATGGAAGTCGCTGAGCATAAACGGCTTATGAAAGAAATATTCAACGTCAGGCCTAAGACTTTCCACAACACCGAGCTCATTTATTCAAACGAAATCGGTGCCGACGTGGCGGAGATGGGCTTCGACCTCATCTTGACGGAAGGAGCTAAGCACGTGCTTGGCTGGAAGAGTCCTAACTATCTGTATGTCAACGCGATAAATCCTAAGTTGAAGGTGATGCTGCGTAACTGGAAGATGAGCGACGAGATTACGTTGAAGTTCGCCCATGAGACATTTAAAGTGGAGGATTTTGTCAACTGGCTCAACTCGATTCCGAAAGAGGAGGAAGTTGTCAATATTTTCATTGATTACGAGACCTTTGGCGAGGCTTTGGATGCTTCTACGGGCATCTTTGAGTTTATGCAATATCTGCCGGATGCCGTTTTGAAAAACACTGATTTCCAGCTGGTTACGCCGCATCAGATTGTCGATAAGCTACAGCCTACGGGGGTTTTCGACGCCCCGATTCCGTTGTCGTGCCAAGATGAGGAACGCGACCTCTCAAACTGGATGGGCAACGACATGCAGGACGACGCGTTAGCTACATTGTACGGATGCTTCAAGAAGGTGAAAGCCTCTAAGGATGAGGAACTTATGCGTGACTGGCGTGCACTTCAGGCGGCAGAGAATTTTGCTGGAATGTGCACCAAGCATCAGGGCGGAACGCCGTACGACTACTACATTAATTATATGAATATCCTGACGGATTTTATTAACCGAATGAAATAATTTCAATGAAACAACCTGATTTTTTATTTGAGACCAGTTGGGAAGTTTGTAATATGGTGGGCGGTATCTACACTGTCATTTCCACCAAGGCTGAAGAATTGAAGCAACTTCTTGACGATCATTATATTACTATTGGTCCTGACGTGGTGAAAGAAGCCCACGAGACCATGTATTTTGTCGAAGACCCGTCGCTTTTCGCCGAATGGCGTGAGAAAGTGTCGGAGCAGCTTGGCTTGAAGGTGCGTATCGGACGCTGGAAGATTGCAGCCAAACCGATAGCCATTCTAATTGACTACACATCGATGTATTCCGTTAAGAATGAGATACTTGGACATCTGTGGGAGAAGTATCAACTTGACTCTATTCAGGGTCAGTGGGACTATATCGAGCCTGTGGTTTTCGGCTATGCGGCCGGTAAAGTCATCGAGAATTTTGTGGAATGGAATGTGGGACAGGACGACAACGTGGTGGCGCAGTTCCATGAGTGGATGACTGGCGCCGGAGTGCTTTACATCAAGGAGCATTGCCCATATATCTCAACGGTTTTCACCACACATGCAACGTATCTCGGACGCGCTATCAGTGGTAACGGACTTCCACTTTACAGCCAACTCAACTCATACAACTGGCAGACGATGGCAAGCCGATTCAATATCGTTTCGCAGCAGTCGATGGAGATGAAATCAGCCCAGAATGCTGACGTTTTCACAACCGTGAGCGACATCACGGCGAAGGAATGCGAGCAGTTTTTGCTGAGAAAACCGGATTTTGTAACAATCAATGGTATAAATTCAGATTTCAAGGGATCGCTCGAATCCGCTCGAAATGACAGCCGAAAAAAGATTTTTGAAATCATCGACACCCTTTGTGGAAAAGAGGTCTCGCGTGATTCGTTGTTGCTGATAAACAGCGGTCGCTATGAGTTCCATAATAAAGGTATTGACTTGTATATCAAGATGTTGGCGAAGCTGAACCACGACGAGAACCTGAAACGTGACATCGTGGCGGTGATTGCGGTGCCAGGCAATATCGCAGGCCCATCGAAGGATTTGACATATCGTTTGGAGAAAAAAGTCGAGATAAACGGTCACACTGAGTTTCCTTGTACTCACTATATCCATGATTATCAATGGGATATGGTGCTCAACGCTTTGCGCGAAAATGGCTTGCAAAACAATGAAGGCGACAGAGTGAAGGTGATGTTCATCCCGGCATATCTCAACGGTAACGACGGCGTTTTCAATATCAAATACAACGAATTCCTTTACGGATTCGACCTCTCGGTGTTCCCGTCTTATTATGAACCATGGGGCTACACTCCACTTGAAAGCATCGCACACGGCATCCCGACAATAACAATGGATGTCTCAGGGTTTGGCAAATATATCCAAGGTAAAAATATTGATAGTGAAGCGGTTACGGTTGTTCATCGCGAAGAGGGCAATGAGGCCTCAGTCATCGATGATATGGCAAACGTGGTCGTGAAAATGTCGGCTCATTCTGAAAAAGAAACCGCTGCAATCTCGAAAAAAGCCATCGAAATAGCATCGTCTTTGACATGGAAAGACTTGATTGTCAATTATTTGAACGCCTACGACCTCGCGGTCAGGAAATCAGGAGGAAAAGAGTATATTAAACAGAGTAAAAAATATTCGGAAGTGTTAAGAAATTTTGACTATAAGAAACAGGATGCGCCGACCTGGAAGAAGATTTTGATTGAGCCGGTGTATTCGGAGCAGATGAAAAAGTTGCAGGAACTCGCAAACAATCTTTGGTGGTGCTGGAACGTGGATGCCATCGAACTATTTGAATCCATCGACCCTATTGCGTTTGAGCGCCTCGAGCAGAACCCGATAGCGTTGATGAAGAGCCTCACGAAGTCGCAGATTGACGACCTTGAACAGGATGCGAGTTTTATTGAGAAACTGAATAAAGTTTACGACAAATTCAAGAAATACATGTCGGTGAAGCCTGCCGACGACAACAAAATCGCGTATTTTTCAATGGAATACGGTTTGCTGAAGTCGCTGAAGATTTATTCCGGCGGCCTCGGCATCCTTGCCGGCGACTATCTCAAGCAGGCATCTGACTCGAACGCTAACTTGTTGGCTATCGGTTTGTTATATCGTTACGGCTATTTCAATCAGGAGCTTTCGGTGTGGGGCGACCAGCTTTCACAGTATCTGCCGCAGAAGTTCTCGATGCTCCCGATTGAGCCGGTCCGCGACGAGGAAGGTAACTGGGTGACTGTCAGCATTGCGTTCCCTGGCAGGAACGTTTTGGCGAAAGTGTGGAAAGTCAGCGTGGGACGAATCAGTCTGTATTTGCTCGACACTGATACAGAAAAGAACTCGCCTGAAGACAGAGCCATCACCGGACAGCTTTACGGCGGCGACAGCGAGATGCGAATCAAACAGGAGATTTTGCTCGGCATCGGCGGTATCAGGATGCTTAACACATTGAATATCAAGCCTACAATATATCATTGTAACGAGGGTCATGCGGCGTTCTGCGGACTTGAGAGATTAAGCAATTATGTCGCGAAACACAATCTCGATTTCGATGTGGCGAAGGAACTGGTAAGAACTTCAACCTTGTTCACGACACACACACCTGTTCCGGCAGGACACGACGCATTTGAGGAGAATCTGATGAGGACATATCTGTCGCAGTTCCCAGGCAGAGTCAACATTTCGTGGGAAGACTTCATGAACCTCGGCCGCATGCGTCACAACGACCCGAACGAGAAGTTCTCGATGAGCGTTTTAGCTGTGAATTTGAGCCAGGAAGTCAATGGAGTGAGCCGCATACATGGCAGGGTGAGCCGAGAGATGTTCCAGCAGATGTGGCCAGGCTATTTCGCCGAAGAGAACCATATCGGATATGTGACAAACGGCGTGCATCTCCCGACTTGGGCCGATAAACACTGGCAGCGTTTATATAATAAGGTGTTGGGTGAGAATTATCTTGCCAGCCAGTCCGACCCGACAGTCTGGGAAAAGATTCAAAATGTGCCTGACAAAGACTTCTGGGAGATTCGTAAAGAATTGAAACACAATCTGATAGAATTTATCAAAGTTAAACTGACAGAAGATATGCAGCGCCGTTCGGAGAGTCCGAAACTCATAATAGAGACGGTGGAGAAACTCAACGAAAACGCATTGATTATCGGTTTCGCAAGACGTTTTGCAACTTACAAACGCGCGCATCTGCTGTTCAGAAATCTCGAGAGATTGGCGGAAATCGTCAATGACCCGAAACGTCCGGTCATCTTCCTGTTTGCCGGTAAGGCGCACCCGAACGACAAGGCCGGTCAGGATTTGATTAAGAACATTATCGAGGTCGGAAGAAGAAAGGAATTTGTCGGTAAAGTTTTGTTTATCAATAACTACGACATGGAAATCGGTAAGCTGTTGACCTCGAGTGTCGATATCTGGATGAACACTCCGACACGTCCGTTGGAGGCTTCCGGAACATCCGGCGAGAAAGCTGCAATGAACGGAACGCTCAATTTCTCAGTGCTCGACGGCTGGTGGGCTGAGGGCTATCGTCCGAAGGCAGGTTGGGCAATCAAAGAGGAAAGAACATACGACGACCAGCGTTATCAGGATGAACTCGATGCTGAGACAATCTACAATACCTTTGAAAACGAGGTCATCCCGTTATATTTCAACAGAGATAAAGACGGTGTGCCGTGCGAGTGGATTCAGTGCATGAAGAACGACATGATGCAGATTGCTCCGTTCTACACGATGAAACGCATGCTCGATGACTATTTCAGCCAGTATTACAGCAAACTCATCGAGCGCACCAACTGGATGAAGGCCGACAGATACGCTAAGGCGTTTGAAATCGTCGATTGGAAACGCAATATTGAGGCTAACTGGGATAAAATCGAAGTGGAATCCATTAAAGTACCGGATCCGGACGTGCGACCGCTGAACTTCGGCGAGGTCATCATAGCTGAGATTACGTTGAAAACACCTGGTTTGCAGAAAGGAGACGTGGGCGTTGAATTACTCGTTGCTGACAAGGATAACGATGTGATTAGCAGGTTGTTACGAGTTGAGCCGCTGTCGTTGGTCGATGCTGGCGAAGGCTGGGCACGCTATTACATCAGCTTGCCAATCAATAGGGCAGGGGTGTTCAACTACACGTTCAGGATTTTCCCGACTAACGCGATGCTGCCGCACAGACAGGATCTGCCGCTCGTCAAATGGATATAACTATGAAAAAAATAGTATACATTCACGGTTTCGGAGGCTCACCGTTCACTCAGACGGTGGGTTTCCTGAATCTCTATTATCCTGATTATGAATGGTGTGCGCTCGAGGTTGACCATCATGCAGGAGCTTCGATAAAGAAAATCAACGACTTCGCTAAGGAAAACGAAGTCTTTGCGATGATGGGAACGTCGTTGGGTGGTTTCTATGTGCTTTGCAGCGATTTCACCGGTCCAAAGCTGGTGATAAACCCCGTCATCGAGCCGATGAAGTCGTTGAAGAAGAGCGTAGGCACTGTGCAGTACCATGCACGCCGAAGCGACGGTGCCACCTCGTTCAAGTTCACGATGCAGGATTTGTTTGAGTTCAAGAAGTTCAAATTCACTGTAAATGATAACGTTACGTGTCATCACTGTGAGCACGACGAGCTTCTTGGTGACGACATCAAGCGCGACTACGAGAAAATCTTCAAGAACCGCAAGATGTGCCCGAAGAAGACCTTGCCGTCGCATATTATTAGTGAAAGCTACGTGAAACATGAAATCGGGGAATGGCTTGTAGAAACGGTACGCTGACCGTCTATACAAACACCTCCATCGCTATCGCGGCGCACGCCTCGGCATCGGCTAAGGCATTGTGATGCTTGTTCTTCTTGTTGAAATCGTAACCGCAGGCTGAGGCGGCAGTTTGCAGTTTGTGGTTTTCCAAATCAGGAAACACTATTTCCGAGGCGCGTTTCGTGTCGTAAATCTTGAAACGTTTGCGTCCCATTTTGTAATATTCGAACAATGAGTTCAGGCAGCGTTTCTCAAATTCGTAGCCGTGTGCCACGAACGGCAACCCCTTTATTTTCTTCTCAATCTGGTTCCAAACCTGTGGAAAGATAGGTGCGTTGTCGGTGTCTTTCTTCCTGAGGCCGTGAATCTTGGTGGTATAGAAGTCGTAATAGTTAGGCACCGGCTTCACCAGACTGTAAAACTCTTCCACGACTTCGCGGTCGCGCACGATGACGACTCCCATGCTGCATACGCTGGTGGTTTCGCCGTTGGCGGCCTCAAAGTCGATGGCTACGAAGTCGGGGATGTCTGGTAAGATGTCGTCAGCCTTTGATTTCGGCGTAGTAGATGTCGATGCCATCGTCTTCAAACATTGCTTCACTGAGGCAGTACTGACCCGGACGGTCGTCCTCCTGGAAAAGATAAATTGAGGCCTTGTGGAACGTTAAAGGCTTCTGGTCGGCCGATAGTTTCTGCACCGTTTCGTATGAAATGCCTTCAATCTTGCACAGTTTCATCATGGCTGCAAGGTCGAGGTCGACGTTCAGAAACATGTCTTTTTTGCCTTCTTTCCACGCAATGCTGATTATTCCCGTAGTGTAAAGCTCGAAATCTTTTATTTCTACTTTTTTCATATTTTCAATTTTTGCCAATTTGCAAATTTAATGTAAATTATTGATACTAAACCGATTAAACCGCCATATAAGTATTCGCATGTCCATACCCATTCCACTTTTGTGGTGAGATTTGTCAGCACCCAGATGTACGCGATGTAAAGCAGCAGGATGCCGAACTCCAGCCATAATGCGGCGTTGGTCTTGCCTGTTCCCGATACCGATTCGAACGTCACTGCACCGATTGCCTGTAAGATGATGGCTCCGCATATCACGAAAATCGAAGGTATGGCTGCATTGGCGAGCTCAATATCGTCGGTGTAGATACTCATCACAGCGGTAGGGAAGAAGATGCACACCAAAATCAGCGGGATGCAGCATAAGATGCAGTTGAACACTATCTTAAAGACGGTTCTCAATACCTCGTCGGCATGTCCGGCTCCGATGATGCGGCTCGTCAAAGTGTTGGAGGTCGCCAAGAAACCGAATACCGGGATGAACAATATCATGTAGACGCTGCGTGCTATGGAAGAGATGCCGATGGCTTGCTCGCCCATTTTCTCAACCATGATGAAGAATATGAACCATGCGCTGAACGAGAAAAGCTTCTGGAACATGGTCGGTGTGGCGATACGTAAAATGTTGAGCGACAGCTCTTTATTGAATCCGTGAGGCTTAAAAAGCTCATATTCGCTTTTCCCTAATTTGACATATGTGAACAGGGTGAAGAACGCTGTGGCAGTGCTTTCCGCAATCAGTGAGGCTAATGCCGCGCCGCCTATACCCATCTCAGGCAAGCCGCCTTTTCCGAAAATCAAGCAGTAGTCGAGAATGATGTTGACGACAGCCATGATGATGGTGGAGAAAGTGATGACTTTTGTGTCGGAAAGCCCGGTGTACAATGCACGGAAGAGATAGTTCATGCACACGAAGACGATGCCGAACTGACGGAAACCGATGTATTCCATCGCGCCGGCGTAGATGCTGTCGGATTCGATGATGAAATCGAGCAACATGCCCGAAAACAGCCGCATTATCAAGAACAGAAGAAGTCCAAAAAGCAAAATAGAAATCACTCCATGCTGAAAGATGCTGCCAATTTTGCTGTATTCCTTGGCACCGAAACGTCGGGCGATAATTATCTGAATACCAATGGCTAAGCCCATCGCCATGGTGGTGAACACGAAATAATACATGCCAGCCATCATCGAGGAACCGAGTGCCACGATGCCAAGGTGACCAAGAAACGCCGTGTCGGTGAAGGTGATGAGCGTCTGCGCAAGGTTTCCAATCATAATCGGAACCGCAATACGCCAAATCTCTTTTGTCGAAATACTTGTCTTCATAAAATCGTTGCAAAATTACAAAATTTTATGATGCAAATTCCGTTAAAATTATTATATTTGTAATCTGAAAAATTCGCTCGTTAGAGAGAGGATCGTTTCTGTAAGATGTTGAAAACAAAATAGTTAATAAAATTTTTATGAAAATGCTGAGAAATATTGTTGTGATTTTTGCCTTGATGGCGATGCTCAATACGCAGACTTTTGCACAAAACACCGGAAAAATCAGATGTTATGATAAGGATTGCGTGACAGAGATTCTGAATAAGCTCATTTCGCCTGATCAAACGGTTGCTGATGATGCTCGTACAACGCTGGATGAGATGGCAATGGAAGTATTGAATTATCGCGACAGCCGGATGGCGGAATATATGATGGATGCTATAATTCTGTTCGCATTTAATAATGATGACAACAGCAACAACGCCTATATCATTTCAATCCTGTCGAAATGCTGCACAGCAAAGGATGCGCGTGTGATAATGAAAATGACTGAGAATGAGAAACTTGCGGATTATGCTATAAGGGCTGTGGGAGATATTGATGGCGCAGGTGATGTGATTAGGAATTATATCTTAAATCATCATGATGATGTGAAATACAAGGCTGCGTTGGCGTATGCTGTTGGAAAACATGGCATCAAAGACATGGAAAATGAGCTGATTTCATGGCTGAAAGGTGCCGACGACAAGACCAAAATCGAGATATACAACGCTCTCCTTGTGATAAGAAGCAATGAAAAAACGACCAAGATTATTGCAAAAGGCGCGAAAAAACTGAATAAAAGCAAGATCGTGGAGAATAAAATCGCCGGCATGAGACTTTTAGTGGCACTCAATGGTGAACAAGCTTTGCCAGCTCTTTACGATGCGCTGAAAAATGAAAACAGAACTGTTAGAGTGGAGGCTCTGAATCTGATGAAACCTTTTGTTAATCAGGATGTTGTGGATAATGTGGTTAAGAGATGTAATAATGATGCCGTAAAAATCGATGTTGTCAACTGGCTCGGAGATATTAAAAACGATTCGCAGATGACGCTGGTAATCAGTCAGTTGTCGTCGGCAGACCCGGAAGCGGTTTCGTCTGCGATACGTGCAATCTATAAAATTGACAATGCAGACGGACTTAATGCCGTGAAACCTATGTTCGGTGGTGATTATCAGGATGTTATACAAGAATCGCTGCTATCTTACGAAGGCAATTATCGCGAGGCTCTCGATGATATTTTGAGGCGTGGTGATGACGCTAAGAGACTTGCGGCACTGAAAATCCTGGAACTGCGTCCGTCGATTGTGTTTAACTCACGTGTAAAGGAACTGGTTTATTCAATTGATCCCGATGTGAAAGACTTGGCGTTCAAAGTCCTTCCGATGGTCGTAATGCCAGCAAATGCTGAGTTTTTGAAAAGTCTGCTGGAGATGTGTGATCATATATATGTGGAGTCGGTGCAAATCGCAATCAAGAATGCTATGTGCAAAGTCCCGGATAACATAAAAGACAATTTCGTGTTGAGTCTGAAATATGTAAAGCCAGATGTGAGGCCTCGCTACTATAAGGTTTTCGCGTATTTCGGCACCGAACTGAGTGTGGATAAGTTGATTGAGGCCGCAAAAACGGGGCCGGATGCATATGAGGCAAAAGAGGCGTTGCAACTTGTGAACAATGGGAAGTTCGCGGATAAAATCAGTGAGGCTTTGAAATGATATGAAAAAAGCTATCGTTCTGATAATCATAATGTTAACGTCAGCTCTCTCTGTTGTTAGAGGACAGACTCGAGATGATATTAAGGCACAGTATTATAATATGATTCTGTCAGCCGATAGTCTCCTTAGTGAATGCAAGGATTACGAGTCGTATAAGTCTGTGTATCAATATCTTATGTATGGATTTTCGGAACTTGGAGCGAATATGGTGCTTGATTATATGAAAAGCCTTCCATATTTCGGATTTATTGATGCTGATGAGAATCAGAAGCAGGAAATACAAGCGATTGCGGACTCGTATGACAGGGTGAGAATCGGGGCTGAGGCACCACGAATTAACAGCATGACTATTGAAGGTGAGAATTTCAATCTTTATAATATTGAATCTAAATATACAATAATCTTGTTTTGGTCGTATTCTTGCCCTCATTGCCAAGATTTGATTAAGGAATTGGCAAGATTTGTAAAGGAACAAGATGATATTGCTTTAGTGACGGTTTGTGTGTCTGATGATTGGAATAAAGTCAAACGTTTTTTAAAGAAAAACGATCTCGGAAAGTGTTATAACATCTGTGACGGCCAACGCTGGGACTCTCCGATAATTGATGATTACGCTGTTGTGATGACACCGTCGATGATGTTGCTCGACAGTGAGAAAAAAATCATATTAAAACCATTTGATATTGAAGAAATCTTGAATAATATTGAGTTATGAGGAAGATATATTTTTTGATACTTTTTTTATTGGTTTGCGCTACTTTAAAAGCGCAGTCGGAAGAAGAACGTTGGGTTGACTCGGTTTACAACTCCTTGACGGCAGAGCAGCGTGTGGGTCAGCTTGTGAATGTTCGTGCGAATCTGCCGAATAAAGCATATTTTGTTGAGATTCAGCAACTTATAGAAAAATACAATATCGGTGGCGTGACGTTTTTCCGTACCGACGCTGAGCCTTTGCTGAAACAAACAAATGCTTGGCAAGCTATGGCGCAGACTCCTCTGATGGTTGGCATTGATGGCGAGTGGGGACTTGGCATGCGGCTCAACGACGGCATTTCGTATCCGTATCAGATGACACTCGGAGCCATACAGAATAAGATGCTCATCGGCGAGATGGGCGCACAGATAGCTGAACAGTGTCTCCGTCTGGGTATCAATGTGGATTTTGCCCCGGATATTGACGTTAACAACGAACCGAAAAATCCGGTCATCGGGATGCGCAGTTTCGGCGAGGACCCGAAAAATGTAGCAGTGTGCGGAACCCAGTATGCACTTGGACTTCAGAACAACGGTGTGTTGCCAACGATGAAACATTTTCCTGGTCACGGCGACACAAAAAACGACTCTCATGAGACGCTTCCTAAGGTTGACAAGAAGCTTAAGGAACTCAAAAAAACAGAGTTTTATCCGTTTGAATACCTTATAAATAATGGTGTTTCGGGAGCAATGGTCGGACACCTTTATATGCCTGCCATCGAGCCGGTGAAAAACCTCTCTTCGTCAATATCGAAGAACGTCGTGACGAATCTTTTGAAGAATGAGATGGGCTTCGACGGCATCATCTTCAGCGACGCGATGGAAATGAAAGGCGCATATCAAGGCATTGACCCTGATAACGTCGGACTGAGCGCGCTACTGGCAGGCGTCGATGTTATTCTTATGCCGATCAATCCGGAAAATACCATCTTAAATATTGTAAATCAATTAGATAACGAAGAAGTCGCAAATAGGGTGGAGGAGAGCTGCAAGAAGGTCCTGAGGTATAAATACCGCCTCGGTTTGGCAAAATATCAGCCGCAGTCGGAACTTTACGTGGATAACGATTTGCATCAGTGGAAATATGATAATCTGAAGCAACGTCTTTATAATGAAGCAGTTACAATGCTTAGAAACGACAGGGAAGCTCTTCCACTCAATAAAGATCAGCAAGTTGCTGTCGTGACATTCGGAAAGCAGGACGATATCGCTGACAAACTGAAAAATGAAGGCTATGACGTGAAAACATACCTCGTAACCGGCAATTTCAGTGAGGCGAAGAAAACACGCATTGCCAATGAATTAACTAATTATAAACAGGTGGTCGTCAATATCAGGAACACCTCGATTTATGCGACAAAAAACTTCGGGATTACCGATTTTATGGTCGATTTTGTCAAGGTTATCAGCAAAAACAACAAAATCATCTTCAATTTGTTCGCTTGTCCGTATGCCCTCGACAAGTTTACCTTCAAGAAGACGCCGGCTGCTATCATCATTGGCTATGAAGACACGCCATGCGCTGTAAATGCAGTGGTTGACGTGATGCTCGGCAAGCTTAACCCAACTGGAAAACAGCCTGTCACGGCAACTAAAAAATTCAAGGTCGGCGACGGAATCAGTTTTGAAGGTTTCTTGTCACCGGAATCACTCTCTACTTCGTTGATAGACAATGAGTTTACTCAAGAAGTGGATTCGATAGCTTTAAATGGCATTGAAATCGGAGCTTATCCGGGATGCCAGATTTTCGCCATGCAAGATGGGAAAGTCATATATGACAAGTGTTTCGGGCATTTTACCTACGATGGAGAACATGAGGTTCAGCCGGATGATGTCTATGATATCGCTTCCCTGACAAAGGTTTTCGCCACCACTTTTGCTATTATGAAACTATACGACGACGGGAAAATCAGTTTGGAGAACAAACTCGGCGATTACTTCCCGTATCTGAAAAATACCGACAAGGGAGATGTGAAAATTATCGAGATAATGACGCATCAGGCAGGTCTAACCGCTTGGATACCAATATATAAGATGCTTCTGACAGACGATGGTCCAGCTCCGGATGTTTTCAGGAAATACATCGACGAAGACCATACTGTGCGTGTGGCAAAGGACATGTATATCTCGAAAGACTTCAGATTTGACATTTACGAGACGGTGAAAGAGTCGGATATGTGCGAGAAGAAGTATAAATACAGTGACATGGGCTTTTATTTCCTGCCGAAAATCGTCGAGATGGTGACGAACATGCCGTTCGAAAAATATCTTGAAGAGAATTACTACAAGCCGTTGAATTTGAATCATATATATTATAAACCGTTGAGACACATTGAGTTGGAGAAGATTGCCCCGACGGAGAATGACACTGTTTTCAGGATGCAGCAGCTTCAAGGTGACGTCCACGACCAGGCTGCTGCGTTGATGGGTGGCGTGTCGGGTCATGCCGGACTTTTTGCCAACGCCCGTGACCTCGCCGTGATGATGCAACTGCTTCTTAATGATGGATATGCTAACAACAGACAGTTCCTTTCGGGATATACTATTAAGAAGTTTACATCGGCGCCGTTCAAAGACAACAAAAACCGTCGCGGCATCGGATTCGACAAGCCTGAGGTCGACCCGAGCGTGAAATATTACACGCCATCGAAACAGTCGTCGATGGAAAGCTTCGGACATACTGGTTTTACCGGAACCTTTGCATGGGCTGACCCTAAAAACGGCCTCATCGTGATTTTCCTGTCAAACAGAATCTACCCGGATGCGGATAACAATAAATTGTCACAAAACGACATCCGGACGAAGATTCATGATGCATTTTACAACGCTGTAAAATAATTGTTGAGAATAAAGATTTTATATATAATTTTGTAAATCATTAGTGAAACAATGTCAAATCAAGCTAAATATGATTCTTTAAGGGAAAAATTTGAGTTTTTCTGCTTCCAAGATTACCATTATTCTGTGGAAAACGGGAACTTTTTTGCAAAATTTGACTTTGTATTACAACCGACAGTAGCGACGCATTGCTTGCGTCCAATAGAGTTTCACCCATGTTTTGAAATCCCGGCGCGCTCGTTTTATAAATGGAACGATATCCCTAAGCCGTTGCTCGAAAACCTGATTTTCCACATCGGGATGATAGAACTGATAAGCTACTGGAAAATCGCGTGTCCGAAAAAGGTGATTATCAAGCCGTTTGCACTTGATGAGGAACAGATTCGCTGGTGGAAGAAGTTGTATTTCAATGGCTTAGGAGAGTTTTTCTATGTCAATGGAATCCAGACGAACATCAACGATTTCATGACAATTGATTGTAGTGGTGCGGTACGCCATTGTCATTCCGAGCGAAGCGAGGAATCTTATTTGCACGAGCAGACTCTCATCCCCGTCGGCGGAGGCAAGGATTCGGTCGTTACCCTTGAACTTCTGAAAAACCGTGTGCCCGCTATCCCGTTGATTGTCAATCCTCGTGGCGCCACGAAAGAATGTGTTGCCGCGGCAGGATTCATCGAGGAACAGACTGCGATAATAAAGCGCACACTCGACCCGACGATGTTACAGATGAACGCTGAAGGCTATCTCAACGGTCACACTCCGTTCTCGGCATTGTTAGCGTTTTATACCATTTTGCTTGGATTCGCAACGAAATCGAAATACATCGCGTTGTCGAACGAGTCGTCGGCGAATGAACCTACTGTCCCTGACACTGAGATTAACCACCAGTACAGCAAGTCGGTGGCGTTTGAAAACGACTTCCGTCATTATGTCGCAAAATATATCGACGCTGACATTCAATACTTTAGCTTCCTGCGACCGTTGAATGAGCTTCAAATTGCAAAGTTGTTCAGTCGCGCCAAGGATTATCACAAAGTGTTCAAAAGTTGCAATGCCGGCTCAAAGACCGACTCATGGTGCGGAAAATGCCCGAAATGTCTGTTCACGTGGCTCGCCTTGTCGCCATTCATATCAAGAACAGAGTTAACCGATATTTTTGGCAAAGACTTGTTGAGTGACAATAACTTACGTCCTGTTTTAGACCAACTCGACGGCTCGGTTGAAGTGAAACCGTTTGAATGCGTGGGCACAGTCGGGGAGGTGCGTGCCTGTGTCAACAAAATATTGCAAACCGATGATAATCTGCAAGGTACGATACTCGATGGCGTAGCAACAACTGATGATATGACCGTCGAAGATTACGTCACACAGTTCGATGAAGGCAACAACCTGCCTGACTTGTTCAAAAACATCTTGAAGGAGGGCATTAATGCTTAGCATGAACGCCATATTCAAACGCCTTCGTGGCAAACGCATCCTGATACTCGGTTTCGGACGCGAAGGGAAGTCGTCGCTGGCGTTTCTCAAAAAATATTTGCCTCATGCTATAGTCGGCATCGCTGACAAAAACGAGTCGGCTTTTAAGGATTTAAACATAAATCCTGATAATCCTAATAATCCTAAGATATACTTCGGCGACAACTATTTCGATGCCGTCAATGACTATGACATTGTTCTTAAAACCCCAGGTATTTCTTTGCTTGGCAAAAATATTGATCTTTCAAAAATCACCTCTCAAACCGATTTGTTCCTCGAGGAGTTTCATAGTCAGATCATCGGAATAACCGGAACGAAAGGCAAGAGCACGACTTCAACTTTGATATACCATCTGCTGAAAGAGTCGGGGAGAGACGCTATTCTGGCCGGAAACATCGGCATTCCGATTTTTGACATCATCGAGCGAATCACCAATAAGTCGATAATAGTGTTTGAACTTTCGGCGCATCAGCTGCAGTTCATCCACCGCAGTCCGCACATCGGAATCTTGCTCAATGTTTTTGAAGAACACCTCGACCATTTCGGTACTTTCGAGACTTATCGCAGCGCAAAGTTGAACATTATCAAGAAGATGGGAGAGAAGGATTGGGCTGTCACCAATGGTGATTTTTGTTATGAGGCCGATAATATGATGATTCATTCGCTCAACTATCAGTATTATGATTTCGGTGTGAATTGGAATGATTCTCCTCTGAAAGGTGACCATAATCGATTGAATGTCAAGGCCGCATTGTGTGCCATCTACGCTTTTGGCATCCCTGTCGACGAGGTTATATCAAATTTGTACACATTCCAGCCGTTGGAGCACCGTCAGGAGTTGGTGGGCACTTTCGGTGGCGTTACATTCCATAATGACAGCATCTCGACGATTCCGCAGGCGGCCATCGCTGCCATGCAGACAATAAAAAACGTGACGTTCCTGCTTCTCGGCGGCTTCGACCGCGAGATAGATTACACTCCTTTGATTGATTATCTGAAGAAGAATCCGGTCAAACACATACTTTACACAGGCAAGGCTGGAACACGTATGTTCGAGATGCTTCTGAATGCCGGTTATCAGGGAGATATAAAAAATTTCAAAGACCTCAATGAAGCCTTTGAAATTATTAAGGGTTTATCGAAACCGGGCGACGTGTGCTTGCTCTCTCCAGCCGCCGCCAGCTATGATCAGTATAAGAATTTTGAAGAACGCGGACGTATCTTCAAGGAATTAGCGAAGACTTTTTGATTGCCTCATCGTCATCTTCAAGATAAATCAGGCAGTAGTCATGATACTGGTTGGCTTCGCCGTATTTTATACACAACACTGATTCATCCGCTTTTTTTCTGTAAATATCTGCTGGAACAGAATCATTTAGGTATGAGTTGTAGTATTGAATTGTATTTAAATAATCAAAATTCTTGTTGAAATAATTATTAAAAGGAACTTCAATATTGTTGCTTCTAATATATACCTGAGAAATTACATATTGTGAATCAATGAAAAAGAAATCCATGTGATAACAAGTCGGCGAATACATGTAATTGGTGCTTGGGCCGCCAATGTAAATATAGCACAATGTGTCGGCACTTGCAGGAGCCTGTGACGGGTTGCCATATAAACTTTTTATTCTCGCAGGGGAGCATCCGAATTCAAAAGTAGGCTCTGTGAAAAGGTCAACAACTACACCAACAGTTTTGGTCTCGTATCCGTTGCTAATTCTTACAGAGTCGGTTCCGACGTTTAAAGCCTTGAGAACGCCCGGACGTTCAAATCTCAACACTGTAATTGAGTCGGTTCCCAATATCTCGTAGGTGATGTCATAATCAGACTGGACGTCGATTGTATGGGTGCTCGTGAATACCATTCTGATAGGGGCAGTATCATTGTAATTCAAAGCAGTTGATTTACTGTCATCTTTCTTGCAACCTGCTGCCAAAACAGCCAAAATCATTGATAAAAAAACTACCTTTTTCATATTTTAAAAAATTATGATGCAAAATTATAAAAATCTTTCGGAAAATTGAATAAAAAAATATAAATTTGCACGTTTTTATGATTAATAACAAATCAAAATATAACTATATGATTAACAACAACTTCATTAAACGCCACAATGGTCCTACAGAAGCAGATGTTGCAAAAATGCTTAAGGTCATTGGCGTGAAATCGACCGAACAGCTCGTCGATGAGATTATTTCTCCGGATATTCGTCTTAAAAAAGACCTCAATATCGGTCGCGGAATGAACGAATACGAATGTATCAGCCATCTCAAGGCGATTGGCGCGAAGAACAAACAGTTCCGCAGCTACATCGGAATGGGTTACTACAACGTGATTACCCCAGGCGTCATCACACGTAACATCCTTGAGAACCCGGGTTGGTACACATCATATACTCCTTATCAGGCTGAGGTTTCACAAGGCCGTCTCGAGGCTTTGCTTAACTTCCAGACTGTTATAAGCGACATGACTGCAATGCCTTTGGCAAACGCTTCATTGCTCGACGAGGCTACGGCAGCAGCTGAGACAATGCTCATGTTCTATCACGAACGTACACGCGCCCAGGTGAAAGCCAATGTCAACAAGATTTTCGTGGCAAACGACATGTTCCCGCAGACAATCGAGGTCATCAAGACAAGAGCTCACTTCCTCGGAATCGAAGTCGTTGTTGACGATATCAAGAACTTCAGCGCAGGTGAGGAATACTTCGGCGTAATCGTCCAGAACCCAAACCAGTTCGGTGAAGTCATCGACTACCGTGAGTCAGTGAAGGCTTGGAAAGAAAAAGGCATGCAGGTTGGCGTCGCCGCCGACTTGATGAGCTTGGCTCTCATCACACCTCCAGGTGAGTGGGGCGCTGACGTGGTGTTCGGCAGCAACCAGCGTTTCGGTCTCCCAATGGGCTTCGGCGGTCCTCACGCAGGTTACTTCGCGACAACAGAAGCTTACAAACGTTCAATGCCAGGTCGTATCATCGGTATCTCGAAAGACGCCCTTGGCAACCCGGCTTACCGTCTCGCACTGCAGACACGTGAGCAGCACATCAAACGTGAGAAAGCTACATCAAATATCTGTACAGCTCAGGCATTGCTCGCCATCATGTCGGGATTCTACGCAATCTATCACGGACAGGAAGGCATCAAAGAAATCGCACATCATATCAACTGCCTCGCCGGAAAACTCGCAAAAGAGTTGGAGAAATACGGCGTGAAACAGCTCAACAAATACTTCTTCGACACCTTGCTGTTTGAGTTGCCGGAAGGCGCCTGCACATGCAAAGTGAAAGAAATCGCTGAGAAACACTGCATGAACTTCCGTATCATCGACAAGCAGCACTTCGGCATCAGCATTGATGAGACAACATGCCGCGAAGACCTCGACGAAATCGGAATGGTCATCGCTGAAGCTCTCGGCAAGGCACATCAGCCACTCGTTTGCGACCCTAACTGCCAGAGCTTCTGCGGCATCCAGGAAGGCATGAGAAGAACCTCAGCATTCTTGACAGCTCCGGTGTTCTCAAAGTATCGCAGCGAGACCGACATGATGCGTTACATGAAACAGCTCGAAAACCGCGACCTCAGTTTGAACCGCTGCATGATTCCGCTTGGCTCATGCACAATGAAACTGAACCCAGCCACATCGATGTTCGCACTCAGCTGGCCGGAATTCGGTAACATCCACCCATTCGTGCCGGCAGAACAGGCTGAAGGTTATCTCGAGATGATCAATGAGATGGAGAAAGACCTCTGCGAAATCACAGGCTTCAAAGGTATCTCGTTCATGCCTAACTCAGGTGCAAGCGGTGAATACGCAGGCTTGATGACAATCCGCCGTTACCAGGAGGCAAAGGGCGAAGGCCATCGTAACATCTGTTTGATTCCTGCATCAGCACACGGAACCAACCCTGCATCAGCAGCTATGGCAGGTCTGCAGGTCGTCGTCGTGAAATGCGATGACCATGGTAACATCGACCTCGCCGACGCTAAAGAGAAAGCCGAACAATATAAGGACACTCTCGCCGCATTCATGGTGACATATCCTTCAACACACGGTATCTATGAAGACGGCATCCGCACCCTCGTGAAACTCGTTCACGACAACGGCGGTCAAGTCTACATGGACGGTGCCAACATGAACGCACAGGTCGGCCTCACATGCCCTGGCTTCATTGGCGCTGACGTCTGCCACCTCAACCTTCATAAGACATTCGCTATCCCTCACGGCGGTGGCGGTCCTGGCGTAGGTCCTATCGGCGTCGCAGAACACCTCGTCCCATTCCTGCCAAGCCACGTCTGCTTCAAGACCGGCGGCGAGAAACAGATGGGCGCTGTGTCAGCAGCTCCATTCGGAAGCGCACAGATCCTCACAATCACCTACTGCTACCTCAAGATGTTGGGTGGCGAAGGTCTCAAGAAAGCTACAATGGGCGCTATCCTCAACGCTAACTACCTGAAAGACAGACTTAAAGATTACTACCCGATCCTCTATACCGGCAACCACGGTCACGTTGCACACGAGATGATTCTCGACATCAACCAGATCAACAAGACAACAGGTGTTGCCGCTATCGACATCGCAAAACGTTTGATGGACTACGGCTTCCACGCACCGACAGTGGCATTCCCGGTTCACGAGACCTTGATGGTCGAACCTACCGAGAGCGAGCCGTTGGCAGAACTCGACAGATTCGTCGACGCGATGATTAAGATTCGTCAGGAAATCAAAGACATCGAGGACGGCAAGGCACCTCAGGGCGACAATATCATCTCACACGCTCCTTACACAGCCGAGATGTTGATGGCAAATGAATGGAACTTCCCATTCAGCCGTGAAGAAGCTGGCTTCCCATTGAAGAGTGACGTTCAGGATAAGTACTTCCCACACGTCACCAGAATCGACGACGCCTTCGGCGACAGAAATCTGGTCTGCAGAGTAATGGAATAAGCTATTAGCTATTAGCCGTTAGCCATTAGCCGTTAGTCTTTATAGCCTAACGGCTATTTTTTTATACTATTTATTCAAATAATTCTATAAAAAAAAGCGGAATCGTTTATTCATAAACGATTCCGCAAATAGCTAATGGCTAATAGCTAATGGCTAATGGCTATCTTGTCACAACAACTTTGATTCCTGTCATCTCCTTGCCGTTGGCGATTCTCACGATGTAAACGCCTTCTGCTAAGTCGTGACGGATTGCACTGTTGCCTGTAGCCACTGTCTCGCTCAACACTGGCTGTCCGACGAGGTTGTAAACCATAACGTTAACTGATTCGTCGCTGCCATTCATAATCATAAGCTCGTTGTAGTTGTTCCAAACATCAACGTTGAGGGTCGCCTCAGTAGTGATGACATTTTGGACGCTTCTTGCAGTAATCAAGATGTCGTCAACCTCCCAAGCTGCAGCGCCTTCCTCAATGGTGCTGATGTATCTGAAGCCGATGTGGCAGTAATAGCCAATGTAATCATCCAACAAAATCTCACCAGACTCTGTCCATGTGTAGTTGCCTTCAGATGCGATGTACTCCAATGGCTCCCATGTTGCTGCAGTAGGAACCTGATCATCATAATCGGTACTGATGTAGAGCTCGAGTGCCGGACCGTCGAACTTCGTCGCGTTCTTGAACGTCAAAGTCACATCGTAATGATCATCAATTCCGAGTGCGAAGCCAGGGGAGATGCACCACTGCTCGTTGTCGACGTCGTCTCCGTAACCGTTGGCATTGGCGTAATGGTTGCCGCTATACTGACCAATGGTCCATGGCTTGTTACCTTCAACAGTAACAAATGTCCAACCGTTCATTTCGCCTTCCCAGTCTTGGTTTACAAGTACCTCAACGTCAGTAATGATGACGTAGCTTGCTGAGGCTATACCGCTGTTGTCATAGCCTTCCATCATGGCTATAGCCTTGATAGTCATGTCGCTTTCAACAACGATAGGCTCTTCGTAAATTTCTGAGTCTTCTGTCGGGTCGCTGCCGTCGGTGGTGTAGTATATCGTTGCACCTTCTGTTGCACAGGTGATTTCAACTTCAATAGTCTCATAATATGTGCCTGATGCCATGCTGAACACTGGTGTTGCCACTGTCGGGGTCACCGAGCCGCCATATACGAACAGGTCGAGGTAGAAGTTGTAGTCAGGATTGTTCATGTTGCTTGTAGCGTATGCTCCGAACTTGTTGTTGGAGTTCTTTGCAATGCCACGGTTTGTTGTGGTGCCGTTAGTGATGACGAATCCTGTGTAGTTAGGAATCAATGCGCCTTCCTCTGATGTCTGAAGGGCGATGTTCCACTCAGTGTTGGTGTTGCCTGCGAAGTTGGTGCTGCTGCTGTAGCCGAGGCTGTCGCCTGCTGCATTCACGAGTGTGATGACGTCACCTTCGAGTGTCACGTTCCACAGATATGTGTCAGCGTCGTTGCTAATCTCTGCCGGAAGCTGCTCAACACCGGCGTTGTTTACTGATGTGAACAAAACTCCGTCAGGTTTGCCCGAAACGCCAGCTGTCATTGCATAGTAGCCGTCACCGACTGTCGCATCGTAACGTGATGCAAGGATTACTTGGTCGCCGTCGTGCAAGTAGCTGAGAGCATAGATTCTGTTCCAGTCACCACCAGGTTGCGGTTCTTCAATAACATTACCGATTACGCTAACTGAAACTGTGGTCCCGCCGTCTTCAATGAATATCATGCCGATATACTCATAGACAGGCAAACCTGCTTCAAGTCTTACATAAACTGTAGTTGGCTCAAGGGTTCCAACAACTTCGATGCTTAAATTATTCGAATATACTTCTCCGTCGAGAGAGAGCTCAAAATTGCTGTTGCTGATTGAGATATTAACTCCGCCTGAAGTTCCGCCTGGCGCTGGAGGCAAATTGCCACCTGATACGGTGAATGTCTGTGCCGCTGATGGGCCATTTCCAACGATATAACTGAATCCGCTCAAAGCGTTAGGTGCCACTGTCAGATATGGCTCTGTGGTGAATCCCATCAAAGTCACATCGTCAATCTCCCAAGCTGCAGCCTC